>SXXA01000110.1 GCA_005791325.1 Actinomycetota bacterium
CGAACAACATCGCCTCTCACTCACCATTCATCGATACAATCAATTCGTAACATGGATTGGTTGGTCTTGGCTATTAAGATTGGCGGGCGTTTCACCCCTGCCTAACCTGCCTCACTAGTGTCTGTTTTACACGTTCACAATCTATCGTATTGTGTAAATCAGGTTCAAATTTTAGATTCGATCTCGTTTAAAATGGGGCCCAAGGATTGTTTGGTTTTAATTGGGCCAAATGGCGGTGGTAAAACGACCTTATTAAAATTGTTGATGGGCATGGTAACCCCAACATCGGGTGACATTATTCTATTGGATGGACCCCCTAGCGTAACACGTCATCGGGTTGCGTATTTACCACAACGCCCCACCCACTTATTTGATTACCCCATTATTGTCTCTGACTTTATTAAGTTGGGGCAACTTAAATCACCCTGGTGGGGCTGGCGCTTACCCTCCCACCCCTCACAATCTGAGCTGGAAGACCGATTCGGAATTCAATCCTTAGCCAACCGACCCATGAATCGATTGTCGGGTGGGGAGTTGCAACGGGTATTATTGGTAAGATTAATGTTGAATCAACCCGAATTATTGATTTTGGATGAACCCGCCAGTGCCATGGATCCATCTGGCGAAGTGACCCTGCTTTCAATGATGGCCGACTTGTTAGGGGATGTTCCCATGGTATTGGTTACCCACGATTTAACCGCGTTGCCAAAGGTGGCGACCCATATTGGGTGTTTAAATCGTCAAATGACACTCCATCACATTTCAGATATTACCTCTGATTCCATACAAAATTTATACGATTTTCCTATTCACTTGAATCTTCATCGTCATGATCATTGAGTTTTTGGATTCGATTTGGGTTGGTTTAATTGTGGCAGTTTTGGGGGGGATGGTTTCCCCTCTGGTGGTCATCCGTCGCTTTTCGAATTTAACCGGTAGCATTTCTCATGCTTCGTTTGCCGGTATTGGGGTTGCTATGATGTGGCAGTTTAACCCTTTGATGGGGGCCATTTTTGCCAGTTTAATTTCCGCTTGGGTGATGCAATGGGTTCAATCTAAAACCAAGGATCATATGGATACCTTATTGGCCATGATTTGGGTGGTTGGGATGGCCATCGGATTGCTGTTGTTACATTTTAAAAATGGGTACACCACCGATTTGTTTGGTTTTTTATTTGGAAATATTGTCATGGTCACCCAATCCGATACCATTCTAATGGCCATTTGGACATCCGTGATTGCTCTCGGTCTTCTGTTTTTTTACCAGCTGATTCAATTGGTCAGTTTGGATCCGGACTATGCCGCCATTCGCCGCATTCCTGTTAAATGGGTTAATATTGTGTTGGTATCCATTTTGGCTGTGACCACCGTTTTGCTTAGCAAAGTGGTGGGTATTTTGTTGGTAATGGCGGTATTAACCATACCCGGTGCCATCGCCCGTTTATTTGCTACACGACTCGTTACCATGATTGCCCTGTCCACCATGGTATCCCTAATCAGTGTGGGGGCGGGTTTGCTTCTTACCTATTTTATTAATTTGCCAACCGGTCCAGTGATTATTCTGTTGTTAGTGGCATCTTATTTGCTTGGCATGGGAATCCAATATTGGAGACAGGTGCTTATTTGAATTGGAAATCAATTGAATTAATACAGGTTCCGTTAAGATTTCGTGAGCCATTCCGCGTCAAAGGCGTAGAACGAATGACTCGCGATTGCTTGTTATTACGATGTGAGACGCCCCAAGGACGGGTCGTTTGGTCGGAATGTAGTGCATTGCCAAACCCAGATTATTGGTATGAGACCACCTATACCGCATGGTGGGCTTTGAATCATTATTTAATTCCAGCCGTTCTAAAGTGGGATGGGTGCCACTCTGCAAGTGACGTAGCCCCCCGTTTGAATCGCATCATGGTGGGGCATCCGATGGCAAAATCAGCCTTGGAAATGGCGTATTGGCAATGGGAAGCCATGGAGCATTCGGTTCCTTTGTCCAAATGGTTGTGTGCCTCATTCGATCATGATCGCTTGATTCCATCTCGAATTCCATTACAACGGGTGTTGGGTGAAACCGATTTTAAAAAAGCAGATCATATTTTGTCATTGACCAATATGCCACTCAAATTAAAAGTATCCCCAAGCACCTTACATCACACCATTGAGTGGTTAGAATCCATACCACGTCCGGTGGGTTTGGATGCGAATACCAGCTTAACCCCTGAGATGGTTCAGGCAATCCCACCCAACCAACTTTCTCTATTAGAACAACCATTCCCAGTAGGAGATTGGCGGTCCGCTGCCCTGATATCAGGTATCACCATTGTATTAGATGAGTCGATTGCAACCATTGCTGACATTCAAACAGCCATTGATACAACATCGGCACATATTATTAATATTAAAGCCTCACGAGTGGGTGGGTTTGGTCCTGCACTGGCTATGGCTAAAATGGCATCTCATAATGGGCTGGGGGTGATGGTGGGTGGGATGCATGAATCGGCTGTGGGCCGGTGGTTGGCCATGCAATTGGCGGCTGCTTGTGCCGATAGACCGTCTGAATTAATGCCCATGGGGGATCAATTTACATGGGATGTTGGAACCCACCATTCGGTTGATCGGAATGGGATGGGGGAAGTGATGGATAAAATCACGGTTGATGAGGAACGAATCCAAATGAGCTGTATTCGAAATCAGCGGCACACCGGAGCGAATAGCACCCATTAGCCGATCATTCAATTTGAATGTGCTTTTGGATGGGGTTGCTTTATTTCCTTTTATTCTTCCAAATGCTTTAATACCCTTTTAAGTAAAGGAGACGATTATGATTGAGATTATCTCAGACCATTCCCTGTCGATTCCCACTGCGTATACGATGCTAAAAGGTGCCCCCCCACCCCTTGAATTACTCGAATACGGCATTGGCCTTACCCATTTTCAGGCAAAATTGGGAGAGATTAAATGGGTCTCCATGACCCCTCCCGTTATTGTTGTTGGTTTGGGCGAAAACCCAACCCCACTTGACTGTCAAGTTGCATTTGGGGAACTTAGTCGATTTGTACGCCACCTGGATGTTGTTCAGGTGATTCTGCCCGATTCATCCGACGATACCATTCGTGCGGCGGTGATGGGATGGGAATTGGGGCGTTACCAATACCATCGATTCCAATCAAACGCTGAGAAATCGGTATGTAAAATGCGCTTGGTGACGTCTCGAGATAAGGCCGGGCATTTGCTGGATAACTATTTGATAATGGCCAATGCAACTTGCCAAGCCAGAGATTTGGCCAATACACCTGCCAACGAGTTAACCCCATCCCATTTTTTGGCCCATATTAAAAAGGTATTCGATCATTTGCCTGTTGAAATTGAGGTGATTGATACGGATCGTGCCGCCCAATTGGGGATGGGGGCATTTGTTGGGGTTGCCCAAGGCTCTGATGAACCGGCATATATCGTGGTTATTCGTTACCAGCCAGTTAAATCACCGCCGATTGCATTGGTCGGCAAGGGGGTTACATTTGATTCTGGTGGGGTATCGATTAAACCAAGTAAAGGGATGTCGGATATGAAAGCGGACATGAGTGGGGCGGCTGCAGTGGTATCTGCCATGGTGGCATTGGTGACCATGGGCGTTCCACAACCCATTACGGCGGTGGTGGCACTAACCGAAAACATGCTATCCGGTCGGGCGCAACGTCCGGGGGATGTTGTAACGGCATTTAACGGCAAGACCATTGAAATTATTAATACCGACGCTGAAGGGCGACTCGTTTTAGCTGATGCCTTGTCCTATATTATTAGCGTGGATTCCCCTAAGATGATTTTAGACATGGGCACATTAACGGAGGCTTGTTCGGTGGCGCTGGGTGAAATGGCATCTGGTATTTTAGGTAACAACCAAGCCCTTATTGATGAGCTAATAACGGTTGGTGAACGGGTGGGTGAACGCGTATGGCAACTCCCACTATGGGATGAGTATATAACGTATCTTAAATCGGATGTGGCCGATTTGGCCAATGCTTCCGAATTGGGAAAGGCCGGCACATGTACTGGGGCAAAGTTTTTAGAGCAGTTTGTTGGGGATACGCCGTGGGTGCATGTGGATATTGCCAGTACCATGAAAACCGCTAAAACGGATGGGTTTAAGGTAAAGGGAATGAGTGGGGTGGGGGTTCAATTGCTAATCGAATGGCTGAAATCGTTACCATAGCCCTTGGCTCAAACCTCGGTGATCGGGAAGCCATGCTGGCTGGGGCCATTCAACGCATGGCAGGGCATCCCCAGATTCAGGTTACGGCTGTCTCTAAATGGGTTGAAACCCCCGCTATGGGCATGGTTGATGGATC
>SXXA01000111.1 GCA_005791325.1 Actinomycetota bacterium
GAAAGAACTAGTCTGTTGTGAAATAATAATAAAAGATAAATTATCCTTCACAATGCCATAAACAATCCATATCACGATTAATAGTTTAATGGTTGATTTTATTAATTCAACCAATTGCTTCATTGAAAACAATTCTTTTAACCCATTAATGGGGTTGAGTTTATCCAGTTTAGGGGATAGGGACTCCATCGAAATTAAAAACCCCGTTTGAATGGCCTCGACCAAGGCAGCTAGACCAAACATAAATAAAAAAATAGGGAGCATGGCGTAAAAAAATGTGGTAAGGCCTTGCATCATAAGGAATCCAAATGTGGCATAGGTCATGGGGGTGCTAATATAGCTAAATGTGGTGCGTAATAGTTGGTCGAGGTGGGTCCACATCGGCAAGGCAAAGGCTTTTAAAAGATAAAAGGATACAATAAACATAATGGCAGCCGTTAAATCTGCACTTTTGGCAATTTGCCCTTTTTTACGGGCTTCCCGCAACTTATGTGGGGTGGGTTCTTCGGTTTTTTCGCCTGAATCTTGTTCGCCCATACGTTACCTACTTAACAAATAAAGGGTTTGACTCACATGTTGCGCGGTTGTTTCCATTAATTGACTAATGGTAACCGACAAGGATGGAACGGATGCTAAAAAGATAATAACGGCGACCAGTGGTTTGATTTGGCTACCCAATTGAAAGACATTGATTTGCTGTGCCACTTTATTCATTAGGCCAAAACCCAAGTCAACCAAAAAAATCACCAATAAAATCGGAGCCGAAATTAATAGAGCCATTGAAAATAAATGGGTGCCCAACGTTACAATATAATAGGATCCTTTGGCGATATTGACATGGCTGGCTACTGGGATGAGTTGGTAACTCTGTAATAGGGCGGATAATACAAAGTGGTGCCCATCTAGGCACAAAAACATCATGGTGGCGGTATTTTTTAATACCAAGGATAATAAGGCCATGGAGCGACCTGAGGTGGGGTCTAACGTGGCGGCCACGCTTAATCCCCCTTGAGAATCCATTAAATTTCCGGCAAATTCCATGCTGGTGAGTAAAAAATCACAGACGAAACCCATCATGGCCCCAATTAAAAATTCGGTGAGTGTGGCTAATAATAATGACAGACCATCATCAAAAGAATGACGAGGACTTGGAACAATAAATAACAATAAAAATGAGACCCAAAAAATGAGCGACACCTTGCTCATCATCATTAAGTCACGACGATTAAAAATGGGTGCTGTTAGAATGAGTCCACCCATTCTAAACGCAATTAGCCCAAACTGGATGATTAATTCAGGGGTAATGAACATGTTGAATGGTCATCAATTGGGATGGCTTATTTAACATAATCAGGAATATGGGACCAAAGTTCGATGGTCATTTCAAGCATAACGCGGGCAATCCAAGGAAAGGTGGCGGCTACGACCAATAATACCACAATCATTTTGGGAACAAAGGTGAGGGTTTGCTCTTGAACATGGGTGATGGCTTGAATGAGGGCAATAATTAAACCCACCAATAACCCAATGCCCACACTAGGTAAGGAGGTAATAATAACCACTTGAATGGCGGTATTTAAAATGGCGGTGACGGTGTCTAAATTCATAAGGCGGCCCCCCCACCAGCTAAATGAGCCGCAAACACCAAGTTAACGGGGTAATAACACCCCCCTTGTGGTAGGGTTTTAATCAGAACCTGTCGGCTTTCGTGGGGTTTAAGTGAAAAAGATTGCACTAGTTCGGGAGCTAGTTGTGTTTTGTAACTAATAAAAGAGGTTTCAATAATTCGATCATCAATAACCAATACACCTCTGGTAATACCACCTAAGGGAGCCAAATAGAGTGCCACTGTTTGATGGGCTGCGGTTGGGTTTTTTAATAATGCTGTTATTTCATAAATCATGCCATAATTACCACGCAATAAAATTTGAGATTGAGGGTCATATAAAAACTGGTTGCCACCCAACGCAATTTCTTGAATGGGGGTTTTAAAATCAACGATTAATTGATGCTGTTGGGATGCCGAATCGAAAGACCCAAAACGATAGGGTTGGGAGGGTTGATGGAGTGCACTTGCCAACAAAAATGGTGGGTCAAGGGCATCAATGGTGAGGGTAACGTTAGACTGGTTGGTTTGGAATTCAAGTAAGGCCGTGGATACCATGTTGTGGCGCAAGGGTTGCGATAACAACTGAATGGATTCCCCCGCTTGTAATACAAGATGGGTCCATTGATTGGCCACATGTTTTTCCCAATACAATCGGGCGGATCGGTGGCCGGCATAAATGCCATCCTCACTGGGGCCCCCCATCCCGTGGCGCCATTGGATGGTGACAGGGTAGGGGTTGGGGTTGGTTAATTGGGTCGACAATATAAAGGCCTCGGACGATCGGTTGATGTGATAATACATCAACCGTGTTAAGCCCTGATCAAGTGGGCTACTTACCAAGCGTCCGGGTTCATACAATTCTTCGGGATAATTACTAACAATGAGTCGGTCGGCATAACCAGATGTGATGCCACAAATAAGGATCAATAACACCCCGATCCACCATCGACTCATTGATAACTCACCAATAATCCTTGGATAATTAAATTCCAACCATCGGCTAAAACAAATAATAAAATTTTAAAGGGCAACGAAATCATGGCGGGGGATAACATAAACATACCCAATGATAAAAGCACATTCGATACAATCAAATCAATGACAATAAATGGAATAAATAACACAAATCCAATTTGAAAGGCCGCTCGCAATTCAGAAATAATAAAGGAAGGGATGAGTACAAAAATTGAAATATCGTTATATGTCGCTGGTGCGGGGGCTTGGGAATATCGAATAAATAATTGAAGATCTTTTTCGCGGGTATGTTTTAACATAAAGGCTTTAAATGGTTTGGCGCCCCGCTCAAAAGCCTGTACTTGGGTAATTTCACCACGACTGTACGGTTCAATCGCCAACTGATTCACTTGTTGTAAAACGGGGGTCATAATGAAAATGGTTAAAAATAGGGCTAGGCCTGTAATGACCATATTCGGGGGGGCTTGTTGGGTGCCAATCGCTTGTCGAATCATACTTAATACAATGACAGTTCGTAAAAATGATGTGGTGGACATTAAAAAGAACGGGATAAACCCAATCGAACCCAACAACACCACCACACTCAGGGATTTGCTCAGGCTTTCGGAACCCACCACAGGATCTAAATTTAAAAAGCCGGTGTCTTGACCAAAAATCAGGGCTGGAAAAATGCCGATGAGCAAGAGGGGAAGCCATTGTTTGAACACACGCCATATGGGGGTCATTCCAAACCTCCAGTGAGTGGGGTGATGCCGTGTGGGGTGACCCCAAGTAACATTTCTTTACCCCTAACTGACACAATCACCAACGACACCTGTTGATCCAATTGAACCCGATCCACCACGGACATGTCACCTGAAAAACGTTTGAGTTGCCACGTTTTAGCCAATCTCAAAGCCACGACCAATAAGGCACACAACCCAGCAATGGTTAATAATAGCGAGAGTTGGTATAAAATGGGCATTACATCGATGGTTGGGCAATCACATGGGTGACCCGCAACCCATAATTATTGTCAATGGCCACCACTTCCCCTTGGGCCACCACTTGGCCATTAACCACCAAATCCAATGGTTCGCCCACCAACCGATCCAACTCAATAATGGAGCCTTCACTCAATTCAAAAATTTCTTTTAAGGACACCTGGGCGCGCCCTAATTCCACGGATACACTGACTGGTATTTTTCGAAACATATCCATTTCCAGCTTGCGCCCCCCCATTTCTGAGCTTAATCCTGGAAACACCACATCGGATACCTTGGAATCATCGGAGGATGGTCGAGGGCGATCCGTCCGCGATGGGTTACTCGAAAATACTTCCTCCATAATTGGATCTAAACCGTCTAGTGGGTCATCGAATTTTTTTGACATCATTTAATACCTCGCTTGATAATTGCAAATAGTCAGCCGCCGCTTTCGACTTGGGGGCGTATTCAAAAATGGTTTGACGGGATCCAGGGGCCTCTGAAAGGGCAATGCTGGCCCGAATGGGATGGCCAATCAGACCCGGAAAGACCCGCTGTAAACTATCCATAATGTTTTGTGTTTTTTGATTTCTAGGGTCAAAGAAAGTGGGAATGATTTTACTAATGGATAATTCCCTAAATAATAATTTATTGACCATTTGAATGTTTTTGAGCAACTGCCGAATCCCAACCAAGGACATGTATTCCATTGATACCGGAATCATGACCTCATCCGCATAGGTTAATGCATTTTGATTGAGTAAATTCATGGATGGGGGGCAATCTAAAAAAATAAAGTCGTATTGGCGATCAATTTCCTCTAATCGGCGGGCTAATAAGGTTTCTCGACGGGGTAATCCTGCCAATTTTAGTTCAGCGGCAAATAATCGTTCGTTGGAAGGGATAATGTCCAACTGATTTCGTACAGATGAAATGGTGTCTTGTACCGGCTTAATACCCAATAATGCATCATATAACGTGACATCGGTGTCAACCCCACAGCAGTAACCAGCTGATCCCTGAGGGTCTATATCCACAATGAGTACCCGCTTACCATTCAGAGACAAACCATGTGCCAAATTAATGGTGGTGGTGGTTTTGCCGGTGCCGCCTTTGTAATTAATAATTGCAATTCGACGTGTCATGTGGGCGTGCCTTTGGTTGAAAATAAGTCATCATCGTCATCATATAAAGAAGACGATACCACATTTGAATCGTTTCTCTCAATTGAAGATGGGGATGATCGGCCCCATGCCAAGAATGGATCTTGTGAATCGGAGGTGCTTTGCATGGACTCCTTGTATAGAGAAAAGTCGTCATCATCATCGAGTTGGTCGTCTAATGTGGCGGGGAATGATGGGGGGAGGGTGGTCTGGGTCCATGTTGGCACCGCCGAATCCACCTCTCTTACATGGTCGTCTTGCATGGGGGCAGGGTAATCATCATCGAGTTGCTGGGTGCGATTGTAAACGGGCGGGGTGATGCCTTGAGCCACACCAACATTCCGATCTGAATCTAGCTGGAACGGATCTGTTTCGTCATCACCCAACGCAAAGGGGTCGTCAGGATCGA
>SXXA01000112.1 GCA_005791325.1 Actinomycetota bacterium
ACCCCGCATTAACGGTTGGCAACACCCCCACCCAATCCCCACCATTCCCAACCCCTTCATTAAAGTAAATTAACCAAACCAAAAACAAACAGGCTACCAATGAGCCGATTAATCCTGCCCCTATAATTTGCTTTGTAACACGATCCATCATGACACATCCTTCCAATTTTTACCCACCGCCAAGTCAACCACCAATGGTACCCGCCACTCCCCAACACCTTCCATTTCCTGTTTCACTAATTGGCTTATTTTCTCTACCTCCGACTCGACACAATCAATCACCAACTCATCATGAACTTGTATCGTTAACCGGCTCTGATACCCCCCCTCTTTAAATAAACGATGAATTCGAACCATGGCCATTTTAATTAAATCAGCCGCCGTTCCTTGTACCCTTGAATTAATCGCTGTTCTTTCTGCAAACTGCCTTAAACTCACATTCTTGCTATGAATATCAGGCAAGGGCCGTATTCGACCAAACTCTGTCCATACACACCCATTTTTTTTGGCCATTTCGATGGTTTGAGTCATAAACGACTTAACACCCGGAAATTCAGAAAAATACGCATCAATCATTTGTTGGGCGTCCGCTCGTGATAAGCCCGTATTATTCGCCAACCCAAATGCTGATATACCATAAATAATTCCAAAGTTAACAGCTTTTGCTTGGTACCGTTGTGCCGATGTGACCTCATCCAATGCCACATTAAACAATCGACTTGCTGTTAATCGGTGTACGTCCATACCCTCGTGAAAAGCCCCAATTAATGCGGGATCTTCGCTTAAATGAGCCATTAACCTTAATTCAATTTGTGAATAATCGGCTGATAGTATAAAGCCATTCGAAAAGGCCGATACAAATGCTCCCCGTATGGCCATGCCTTCTGGATCTTTTATTGGAATGTTTTGCAGGTTTGGCTTGGTAGAAGATAGTCGACCCGTAATCGCCCCTACCGGATTAAAATGGGTGTGTAATCGGTTGGTAACTGGGCTAACCAATTCTGGCAATGCCACAATGTAGGTGTTCATCAATTTTTCTAGTTTGCGATAGGTAAGTAGCACATCGCAAATAGGGTACTCACCTGCCAATTGAGTTAATACCTCTGAATTGGTGGAATGACCTGTTTTGGTTGATTTTAAGCTGGGTATTCCCAATTCTTGGTACAACACAACCCCCAATTGTTTGGTGGAATTAATATTAAATTCATGGCCAGCCAATTCATAAATAGATGTTTTCAGCGTCTCCAATCGCTGGGAATAGGCTTTTTTTAATGAATCTAATACGGTTAAGTCCAAACCCACTCCCGCCAACTCCATGTCGACCAATACTTGCTGTAATGGCAATTCTGTTTTATAAAACAATGACTTGGCTGTTGAGGCTTTCAATGGTTCTAATAAATGATCCTTTAACTGAATAGTGGCATCCGCATCGGCCCCAGCATATTGACACAACACATCGGGGGGCAACGAAGCAATAGGGCCTGACAGGTCCTCAAATAAGGTCATCCCCATTCCTAATTCACGCTTGGCCATTTCTTTAAGCCCTACCGACTCCGTTGGGTTCAACAAAAAACCAGCCAACATACTATCGAATTGAATGCCGCTGACCGGAACACCGTGTTGGGCCATAATGGCCATATCAAACTTGCCATTATGTGTATATTTGGGGATGGTAGGATCAGAGAAATATGGGGCCAATAGGGCCAACATACCTGATTCGTTGGGGGTAGACTGCGAAAATAAGGATAATTGTGAAAAACCCGAATGAATGGGGATCACCAAGGCATGGTGGGGTCGATAGGCAATTGAAACCGCCACCAATGTGGCATCAATGGGGTTTAATCCAGTTGTTTCAACATCAAATGCAAATCCATGTTTAAGGGCCGACAAATGGGGCGATAAGGCATCAATTGAATCGATCCATTGATAGTCTCCCAATGGTTTGGTCAAGGCAACGGGGGTGATACCCACCCGTTTGGCCAAACTGGTAAACTCATACTTTAAAAATAAATCGCCCCACTGCTGTGGGGTGAGCTTCGAGATATATTTTGTGACATCCCCCTCAATCGGAACGTCACACTGAATGGTGGCTAATTGTTGGCTTAAATACGCTTTTTCTTTTCCACTCTCTAATTTTTTTTGAACATGTAGCGGGGTAATATGAGCCAGTTGGTGATAAATCGCATTTAATGACCCATGCTTCATCATTAATGACAATGCCGTTTTTTCCCCAATTCCAGGAACACCCGGAATGTTGTCCGATGTATCACCTTGCAAGGCTTTTAAATCAATGAGTTGAATTGGGGTTAATCCATATCGATGTTGAATCACATCCGGTGTAATGACATCCAAATCCGATACGCCACGTTTGGTGATCATCACCGATACCAATGGCCCCACCAATTGGTAAGCATCCCGATCACCCGTTAAAATGGTGCAGGGTATTTGTTGCTGTGAAAACATGCGTGACATGCTTCCCAACAAATCATCCGCCTCCCAGCCTGCCATGGACAGGGTTTCAACGCCCAACTCAGCTAAAAAATTAGTTAATAATTCAAATTGAGGAATGAGGCGCTCGGGAGGGTCCGAACGGGTTCCCTTATATTCATCAAATAAATGATGCCGAAATGTGGGTTCCTTTCGATCAAAACAAACCAATACATGGGTTGGCTGAATCCGTTCAATTGCGCCCAATAAAAAAGAGGCGAATCCATACACTGCATTAATGGGTTGTTCTTGCCAAGTTAGGGTATCGGGTACTGAATAATACGCCCGAAAGGTGAGGGAATGCCCATCAATTAATAAGGCCGATGCCATTAAAAGAAAATGGCGATTTCCCTCGCCGCACTCTCAATACTATCCGATGCATGAATGATATTTTCGGAAATGGAAGTGGCATAATCCCCACGAATCGTCCCTGGCAAAGCCACTGCCGGATTGGTTGACCCCACCATCAATCTTACAATCGATACCACATCGTCTCCCGACACAATCATTACGACAACCGGTCCAGAAATAATGTAGTCTATTAATGATTGAAAGAATGGTTTTCCGATATGATCTTGGTAATGGTGAGCCGCAATCTCGGGGGTAAGGGTGGTTAGTTTCATCTCATCAATTCGAATACCACGTCGTTCAAAACGGGCCATAATCTCGCCAGCCAACCCCCTGCGTAATACCTCTGGCTTTAAAATAATTAAACTGCGTTGCATATATTATCCTCCGTATATTCTAATTAAATGATTAAGACGATCCCGAATCTGATTGGGGGCGGTTCCCCCCAGCACATTTTTGCTCGACACCGCACTACCCATGGTTAAATGGGCCAATATTCCCTCTGGTATCAAAGGGGACACTGATTTTAGTTGTGTTGCGGATAAATCAGCAAGGGTTTTTCCTTCACGATCTGCCAAGGCCACCAATTTCCCTGTTAGCTCGTGGGCATCACGAAATGGCACCCCTTCTTTTACCAATAAATCGGCCAATTCTGTTGCCAATAATTGCCCCTTTTGCATGTGGGCTTCAATGGCATGGGGATGAAACACCACAGTTTGCAACATTCCCTCCATACAACCCAATGCTTGCATGAGTGTATCAACGGCATCAAACACAATTCCTTTGTCCTCTTGAAAATCACGATTGTAGGCCAACGGCAACCCCTTTATTACCGATGCCAAGGTTAGCCAAGCCGAATTAACCCGACTGGTTTTTCCTCGGATTAATTCGGCAATATCGGGGTTTTTTTTCTGGGGCATAAGCGAGCTACCCGTGGTGTAGGAATCCCCAATTGTTATCATCCCAATCAGGGGGCTACTCCATAACACAAGCTCATCACTCAATCGACTTAAATGAACCATACAAGCACCTGCCATGGCCAATAAATCAAGTAAAAAGTCGCGGTCTGATACGGCATCGATACTGTTATCGGTAACACGGGTGAACCCCAATTCACGCGCAACAAACTCACGATCAATCGGAAACCCCGATCCCACCACTGCCCCTGAACCAAGTGGGCAACAATCGGCAGATACACGCGCATGCTCCAAACGCGTTAGATCTCGTTCAAACATGCTGACATAGGCTAACAAATGATGAGATAACAGGGTGGGTTGGGCCGGTTGAAAATGTGTAAAAGCCGGAAATAATTGATGTTCATAACGAAGTGCTAATTGTAATAATGATCGAATACAACCCACAACGCCCTCTTTTAATGGGTCAATGGTATCCAATACCCACAATCGCATACCTGTGGCCACTTGGTCATTGCGTGATTTGCCGGTATGCATTTTTTTGCCAATAGACCCCACTTTTTGAACCACCAATCGCTCAACCAAACTATGCACATCTTCATCATCATCCATTAAGCCCGCTACATTATCATCCATTTCTTGCTTAACGGCGATTAGGGCCGTGTCCAAAGCGACCCATTCTTCTTCGGTCAAGACACCCACTTGGTTTAATCCCTTGGCATGAGCCCGATTCAAGGCAATATCATAGGGATATAACCGTTGATCAATCTCAATTGAAAAACTAAACGCTTTGGCAATCTGATCCAACCCACCTTCAAATCGACCACCCCATAATCTACTCATTGCCACTCCTTTCAATCATGGTGCCAATTCCGGAGTCCGTAAATAATTCCATTAGTACCGAATGGGGAATCGACCCGTTAATAAAATGAACCGCTTCAACCCCCCGATTAAGGGTTGCAATGGCACTCTGCAACTTGGGTTTCATTCCCCCTTTGACGTCTGGGTGGGTTAATAATGTAACGGCTTCTAGGTTGTTTAATCGTTTTACAACCTGACCGTCAATCAATAGCCCGTCTACATCGGTTAATACCATTAATTTCGTAGCATTGAGTGAACATGCAATTGATTCAGCCATGGGATCAGCATTAATATTGAACGTATTTCCTTCGTCATCAGCTGCTACTGACGCAATAACCGGAATAAACCCAGCTTGGGTTAATGTGATTAATAGATGGGGGTCAACGGACTTAATCTCACCAACCCAACCCAAATGAGTTTGGTTGGGATGGGGGGTGGCCAATGCCAATTGTGCATCTTTGCCGGATATGCCCACGGCACGCCCGCCCCATTGATTGATCAGGGTAACCAGTTGTCGATTCACATTTCCCGACAACACCATTTCCACTATTTCCATGGTTGCGTCATTTGTAACCAGAAGCCCATCCACAAAGTGGGATGAA
>SXXA01000113.1 GCA_005791325.1 Actinomycetota bacterium
ACAGCCCCCCACCCCTGCGTACTGTACTATCATTCCCTAAAACACGATCCCGTACACTCCCACTCTACCCATTTACTATCATGATGATATACCAACATCGAGATTGGAATTTCTAGCATCTTTTTTGAGCTGAATCACCCACTCTCGCAAAGCAATCCGAGCCTGTTTATCCCCCCCATCAATATGATGATTCCAAGGCACTACCATCGGCCGCATAATTGAATTCAACCCATTCATCACCAAATTAAACCCTGGTTGTTGGGGATTTTTCACCATCATAACGGGACGCTGGCCATAGTCTTCATCCGGGATCCCCGTTACCAAACACGCCTCACACACCGTTTTAAATTGGCTTTCAATATCATCCAGCAGTAGTTTTTCCCCGCCCGAATTAATCCAATCGGTATGACGAAAAATAGCCGCCCCATCATGGGTGTGGTGCAAGGTATCTTGGGTAACAAACCAACCATCCACCGTTAAAGGCAAGTGTAATAATCCCTCAACCCAATACCCCCAAAATAAGGTATCACCTCGAACTTGAATATCACCCGATTCCATTACCCTCACCTCCCGATGTGGCAATGGTTCTAAGCCTGTCTTGGTGACAATCGCAATGGTTGACCCCATCTCAGTGCACCCATATGACTGGTGGATGGGCCAACTGTCACGCTGGGATACGAGCAACGGTTCCAATCGTGCCCCACCCACCAATATTGACTGCATCATAGGTAATGACACTGTGGGTGATACGCGATGTAGCTGAGTTGGCACCAGTGACACATGGCTAATATTGTCTTGCAATTGATCGGTCAAGGTTGTTGTTTTGGAATGAATCACCATGGTTGCACCGGCCAAAAAGGTGCGCATCATAACGCCAACCCCAGCCACATGGTACAAAGGCAAACATAATAATATTCGGCTTTCCGGCCCCATTGAAAAGCGATGCACCACACCCAATGCACTGTAATACAAATTGGAATACCCCAACATTGCCAATCGGCTAGTAGCCGTTGTACCCGATGTTGCCAATAATAATGCCGCTTGATCCAAAGCATGATCTGCATGGCTTGATACTTGGTTGGATAATAATTTGGGATCCATTACTGGAATCGACAATTCGGGGGGAATAATGCCATCGGTTACCAAAACCGACGCCCCCGAACGGGATAATTGAGTAAATTGTTCCTGAAACGTTAATCGATCTGAAATGGGATACGCCACCAAGCCCAAGCGAAAACAAGCCATCATTACCGCCATGATATCCAATGGACGTAACAATCGAATGGCAACCACAGCCCCAGCAGGAAAACGACTTAATCCTGCCACCCATCGGGATACCAACTGGTGACAGTCAGCATAGGTTAAGTCATACTCCCCCGATACAGCCCAATGGGTTGGGTGGGTGCTTGCCATTTTTGCAATCGGACACATTAAAATGGTCAAGATTGGCGTCCAAACTTCGAAAAATCGGGTTGCCTTTTTTGCAAAAAAGCATCCCGCCCTTCTTGGGCCTCCGCAGACATGTAATACAACATGGTGGCATTGCCCGCCAACTCTTGCAATCCAACTTGGCCATCACAATCAGCATTTAAGGCTGCCTTCAAACAACGAATGGCCACCGGAGAATGGGCTAGCATTTCCTGCGCCCATTGAATGGTTTCGGCCTCTAATCTTTCGAGGGGTACCACGGCATTAATTAACCCCATCTCAAGGGCTTGTTGGGCAGTATATTGCCGACACAAAAACCAAATTTCACGCGCCTTTTTTTGCCCAACGATTCTGGCCATATAGGAAGCCCCAAATCCACCATCAAATGAGCCAACTTTGGGCCCTGTTTGCCCAAATACCGCATTGGCAGCTGCGATACTGATATCACACATCATTTGCAAAATTTGCCCCCCCCCAATGGCGTACCCTGCCACCATGGCAATCACGGGCTTGGGACATGAGCGTATTTGCCGTTGCAAATCCAAAACATTGAGGTGGTGATTCCCTTGTGCATCCTGATACCCCGATTCCCCCCTAATGCGTTGATCTCCCCCCGAACAAAATGCTTCCCCACCTTCACCAGTTAAAATCACAACCCCCACATTCTCATTAAAGCGTGCCCAATCAAAGGCCCTCTGTAGCGACATAATGGTCTCGGGTCGAAAGGCGTTTCGAACTTGGGGGCGATTAATTGAAATTTTAGCCATACCATCCCATTCAGACACCAAAATATCGGGTGTGTTTAAGTCAACAACAGTCCATTTTGCCATGTTATCCTCCGTTTATTTAATTGGGTGATTCACCCAGAATTCAAGCTATCTCCACTAAGAAGATGAATCAGGTACCAACACATGCCAACCCGAATCATCGGCCTGCTTGGTTACATTGGCCAATTCCACCTCCCCACAGGCCACTGGCTCAGATAAGGCGTGGGTCAAGGTTACATCCCCCCGAATGTAACACGGTTTTTGAAACACCACTGGACCATTTAAAGTCAGTGTGGCGTTAGCGTCAAACTGCAATCCATGTGGTATTAAGTGCGACAAGGCATTGACTTCTTGATAGTGACTGGATAAAGAAATGGACGGCAGTGTGCTCCATTCAATGGACCCATCCCCATTCTTTTGAACACAATTGGACCGTAACACAATTAAATCTCGGGTGGTTTTAACCGGAAAAAACCGAGATCGCGGTACCACCACAACTTGAGACCGCGCCAATTGTTCAACCGCTGCCCCCATCGCAGTTTCAAGTTGTACCACCGGAACCCCTTCCACAACCTTAGGGTTAACAATCAGGGGTAATGTCATGGGTGCCTTTTCAAGAATCGTCAATAAGGATGGTAAATGAATCCAAATGGAATTGGTATTAAATAAGGGATATTGCGAGATTTGATCGAACAACTCCCAATCATCCGGCGATACTTGAGACCGTTCCAATAAACAAGGTCTACCATTCCGCATGGCCAAACTACCCCCCTTTTGATCGGAGGCTAATTTGGGGGTGGCTTCCAACATAAATGATACATCTTCCGCAATCAAATAGCCCAATAATCGCAAATCAATGGTGGCGGCTAAATTGTCACTGTTGGCCACAAACGCAACGGTAATACCCTGATCCACCAATGTTTTAAGTAAACCCGATGCGTATAAGCTATGGAATAAATCACCGTGTCCGGGTGGATTCCACTCTAAATCGGAATGACTGGCTATTAGGGGCATGCCCGATCGCGCGTCCAACCGTGGCACTTGATGTTGCAACAAAAAATGGGTGTGGGGGTCAGACACCGCTGCCATTGTGTCCGCCATGGTGTGGTAGCTATTTAACAATACCAATGGGATGGGCACGTTACCTCGAGATCGCCATTGATTCACATTGGCTAAAATCATGTCAATAAATCGATGATGGGGGTCAATATGAATTAATGATTTAGGGCCATCACATCCCATGGTGGTGCCCAGCCCACCATTTAATTTAATACAGGCCAGTTTGGATAGGGATTGCAAGCCAATGGTATCGTAGTGAGACGATAATTCATCCAATTTTGGGCAATCCACCAAGGGTTGAAGTCCAGACAATGGAATAACCCCTTGATCGCCAGAAAAATACCGGCACAAGGCCACTACCATATCTCGCATTCCCAGCTCAGACAAATGAAGCGGAGCCGATTTTTTTAGATGCGCCATAATGCGATGGTGATGGGTGGGGTTAACCGCAGCCAACCATGTTTGTAATTCCATCAAAATGGCAGGGGAATTAAAAAAACCCAATATATCTGCCTTCATAAAGCACTCCGCATGGTATTACACCCCATCCAATATAGACTTCCCGTTATCAGCGATGGTGGCATACACTGGATAGCCCCTCCCAACAATAGTTCCCACATCCCCACGGTTGGCATCACTATCCCCTTTCTCCTCGAAAGCGAATGGCATCCACCATGCGTTGAATACGTCGCTTCATTTTAACCCCCATCGGAAGGCCCGATTGTCGGGGATAGACCACCCCATTATGGTCGGTATAATGGGTGGTATCCCGAATATCATAACAATACCCATACCCACCCAGCAGTGCCAAATTAATCCGATGCTCGGCCATTTTTTCGGGCTGACCCTCCCCTTTAAAGACAGGGTGATTTTGATGAAAAAGATGAATCGAATCCGTGATTTCAATAACAGGGACACCCCGGCGAATGGCATCCCATACCAGCCAATTGTCATACTTAGCACCCGGCCACCCAATTGAAAATGGGGGCATGTGATCGTAAAAACCCTTTGGAAACACAAACAAATCCATACCAGCCGTGCTGTATAACACTCGATTGCAACCCACATCTTCAATCAACTTATCCATCCAATCCGATCGATCTTTGGACAATTGAGTCGGCAAATCGATATTCCATCGACGAGACACCATCACCACTGGCAACGGCAGTTGGGAGATCACCTCCTCTACAACCGACAGTAAATGAGGGGGGACAATAATATCAGCATTGACATACGCCACCCATTGGGTGTCCGCGATTTGGGTGACATTGTAAAACATATCATTTAACAAGGGGGTTCCAAATTGATTGCGCACCACATGGGTCACTCGGGTAATCGAATTCGATTCTCGACATAAATCATCAACCCCAACTTCATCACCAAACAATATAATGCGACTATTGGGAACCTGAGACCAACTCCACACGGAATTGGACTGAATACGATCATACGGGTCAATATTGGCTTTGGGCAAACTAAAAAATGTGATACTCATAACCGTGGCTCCATGGCTGTTTGAATCCGTAAAAAGGCCGTCTCTTTCAACTCATTGGGTGACAATGTGGGAGGTAATGGAGGGGTCACCACCACATCAATTGAACCGTATCGAACCCAATGCGATGTTTTGCCAAAAATACGCCCAGATCCCTTAATAGCAACCGGTATCACCGTAGCTCCCGCTGCGTGGGCCAATTCAAAGGCCCCCGACTTAAATCGCCCCATCGTCTCCGTAGGTGAGCGGGTACCTTCGGGAAAAAAGACCACCACTTGCTGCCGTTCTGCCATCAAAGGTGCCAATGATATGAGTTGAGACATGGCCTCTTTTGGCTTGCTCCGATCAATAATTAAGTGATGTTGGGCCTTTAAATTCCATCCTAAAAAGGGGATGGCCAATAATTCACGTTTGGCAACAAATGCAATCTGGTGGGGAATTGCCGCCACCACAGCGATAATATCCAAATAACTTTGATGGTTGGCAACCACTATCAAGGGACCTTGTTCGGGAATATCCCCCTCCAGTTTAATACGAAGCTGAATTCCTGAAACCTTCAGTGCCATGAGGGAAATCGATTTGGCCAGCGTATAACTAAGATGTCCCCATTTATCCCTCGGGTACACACAACACCCGACCAACCAAGACACAAAATGAAGGGGAAACGCAATCATCCACGCCAAATAGAATCGAATTGTTGCCAATAAAATACTAATGATACCCATGAAATCGTTAGTCTGATATAAATGGGGCAATCTGTCCATATCCAAGACCACCCTTCCAACGTGGTCTGAGCACATTACATTTACGGAGGTATTATGACACAATCACTCATTATGACCATGTCTGGTATTCGAGGGGTTGTTGGCAACCCACTCACCCCATCTATTAGTTTGAACGTTGGGATTGCCTTGGGAAAATGGTTACAAAATGGGGTGGTGGTAATTGGTGGGGACACCCGAACCAGTCATGACACATTAAAAGGATCCTTATTATCAGGGTTATTATCACAAGGCATCCACGTTATTGATATTGGACGGGTTACCACGCCAACCCTACAACAAGCGATTCGGTATCACCAAGCATCCGCCGGAGTCATGATTACGGCATCTCACAATCCGGCCATTTGGAACGGGATTAAACTGATGAATAACGAGGGCTCCTTTTTAACCCACCATGAATATGACCAATTTATAGCCTGTTACCACGAATCCGAAACCAGTTATC
>SXXA01000114.1 GCA_005791325.1 Actinomycetota bacterium
CATATACTGGATCATGTTGTTCGGGTATGGATGGAGAAAAATAAGTGGAAGTCGATGGAAGATTCATTCCATTACTAAATGGTACCCCTGCTTGTGAGTATGTAAGCATATGGCCCTGCTGCCCTGGAACCTGTAAGTATGCAGGCACATCGCCCTGCCCCCCTTGAACCGGATAAGTTGGATACATCGTGGAAGTCGATAGAAGATTCATTCCATTACTAAATGATTGTGAGTATGTAAGCATATGGCCCTGCTGCCATTGACCATGTAAGCATTCAGGCACATGGCCCTGCTGCACTTGAACGTGATTAATTCGATACATCTTTGTCTCCTGTTTGCAGTAATATGACAACAAATTAAATATTTGATTATTCAATCAAAGATATTTTAAGTACTACACGTAGTTATCGTATTTAAAATAATTTAAATTTCATCATTTTTTTCGATCCAACGGGGGAGCGGATAAAATATGATCACTGCGTGTCCGAACCCCCTGAAGGTGCTGTGCTGGTTCCCAGCCCACGCACCTCCCCTGTGGGGAGGTGCGGTAGATTTTATTTAGGGGGCCTTCCCTCCCCAAACCAGGGGGCGGAGCCCATAGAACCCCTGTAGGCCTTTATCCCTTTTCGATGATCGTAAGGGGAACGCCCTTAAGGGGGGTTGGGTATCGAAGCACCCACATTAATAACCCCAATCCTGCGATCCCCTTTATCACACACGGTATCACCGCATACCCAATCGTTAACCACAATAATGCAAACTCAGTGTTATCCCCCCCCACCACATACCCCGACCACTCCAATATCGGATACACCACCACCGATGCCATCGCTAAGGATCCCTTATTCACCAATCCCAATAACGCCACCTGCCCACCGACTATTCCCCCATCCTCCCCCTTCCAATCTCCCACTATCGCCACCGGATAACTTAAGTCCGCCCCCAACGCCAACCCCGACAATATACAAATGACCCCATATAACACCCCCTTGCCTTCTGTTACACCCATCGCACCCAAAAAGCCCACAATCGCAACCCCATGGGCCACACCCCACGCCAATCGTTTCCCCATTCGACGACTTAACCACCCCCATATTCCCATCCCCATTGCCCCAGCTACAAAATATAACAACATAAATACCCCCAACATATCACCCATTTGCAATCGATCATTCACAAAAAATACCACCAACACTGCCGGTATCCCCGATGCCAAACCACTTAATCCACTCAAGCATAATAATCGCACCATCTGAGGAGTCAACCCACGCCATATCAAGCCACTTATCGTCGGACGCTTCACCCCCATCCCCCCGATCCCTTGCATTGGTAACCTCCACCATGCCACTACCCCCACGCCCATTAATACCGCCAACCCAACCGTAATACTCGAATACGACCAATACGCTGGGGCACTCACCCCAATAATCAGTCCAATTAACCCCATCATCTCTCGTATCCCACTCACCCGTGTTTGCTCCGATTCGCTACCCGCCCATCGAATTCCCCACGCACCCAACGCAATACTCATGACACTGTATGCCGTTACAGCAATCCCCATCCCCATTACAAACATGGGTAATGGGGACGCCCACCCTTTGTAAAATATCCCCCCAAATGCCCCGCATAATATTACCCCCGCTATCGCCAATACCCATCGCGTTAGCTGGGGTTTCCAATCCACAGCCCAACCAATTAATGGATCTTGTATGGCATCAAATACGCGTAATCCGAATAATGCCACCCCCATGGTGGTGAGCGATACCCCATAATGTAACGAATAAAAGGGAGGAGCCAATATATATAACGGAAAACCCGCAAAGGCCAAGGGAATGGCAATGAATCCATATTGAATCAATCGCCATGTGGTGATACCCGTCACCGTTTGCCCAATAAATGACGCCGTAATTTTGGTTCTGATGTCCCTTCATTTAACCAAATTCCAAAAAATGAGACCCCAAAATCATCCCCAGGTATGGAGCCAATCCATTGATCACCTTTGTAAAACTGGGTGCCGGAACCGGGGATGTAAATGGCCGATAAATGGGTGTTCGCTTTCACCGATGGAATGATGGTTTTGAGTTGATACTTCCATTTCCCCCATTTTTCACGATGTGGCATCCCTTGTTCTTTCATTTCATGAATACTTCGTTCTGCAATTTTTTTGCCATCCAATTGAATATGGTAATGAATATGTAAACCCAGTGCATGGTCCGATTTCCATTCCCCTGTTGGTGTATATAAGCTGGCCGTGTATACCTTCCAAATGGCATAGTCCAATGTGCCACTTCCCACTAATTTCATGGATTGCATGGGCTGGGGTAGGGGTGCCGCTTGAATGAAACCCCAGCCGCTGAAAAGAGCCAGTATCACCATCATCCATATCCTATGAAGAATGGCACAACTCCCATTGGCTGACATCGGTTCGTTGATGCAAAAAGCCCGCTATACAACAGGTTAAATAAAATCGCCACAATTGGATAAAGGGCTGATCGAACCCCAGCCCTCGGATGGGTTCCAATTGTGATTCGAATCGGTTTAACCACTCTTGTAAGGTTTTGGCATAATCCAAACCAAACGATAATAATGGACGGGCGTCTAATCCCGCTCGCTTGGCTTCCGCCTTAAATCGGCTCGGGGATGCCAACATCCCACCCGGAAAAATAAAGGTTCGAATCGCATCCCCACTTAATCGATACCGATCAAAACACGCATCGGCAATGGTAATGGTTTGAATCAGGGCACTTCCACTTTTGGCCAATAATGATTTGATTTTATTAAAATAAATGGGCCAATATGCTTCCCCAACCGCTTCGAACATCTCAATCGAAATAATGTGTTGATAGTGTCCGGTTTGAATGCGGTAATCCTCTAAGGCAATGGTGGCACGCTGTTGCAAGCGTTGGGTTGCATACTCATGCTGGGCAGGGGAAATGGTTAATCCTTTAATGGCGTAATCCCCCCGTTGCAACGCCCGATCGGCAAAGCCGCCCCACCCACACCCAATTTCCAATAGGGAACCAGATGACCGAATGCGATCAATCATACAGTCATATTTTTGTTCTTGTGCTTGTTCCAATGTATCAAATCGATTGTGAAATATGCCCGATGAATACGTCATACTTGGGTCCAACCACAACGAATAAAACTCGTTTCCTAAATCATAATGAGCATGAATATTGTCGCGACTGCCACGGATACTATTTCGATTCAACCAATACCGTATTTGTGACCACACCATTCCTAATTTTCCACCCATCACCACCCGATCCAAACCCGCTTGATTTTGCATGCCAAATAAAAATAAGGCAGTTAAATCATCACAGTCCAATCGCCCGTCACGATATAATTCTGCCAACCCAATATCGCCACGTTGTAACAATACGGAGCCTGTTCCCCAATCATGTAAGGTTACCTTGGCATGGGAACCATCTTGTGAACCCGTATAATGGTGGGTTTTGCCATCGGGTGTGGTGATGTGAATACTGCCGTGGGTAATGCCCGATAACTTTTTTAATAACTGATCAGTTGCAAATCGTCCTAACATATGGTGTCTCCAGTCGCTTGTAAATGAGGATCGGTGATGGTAACGGTTGGATGCGTTTGGGTTGGTTTGGGGTGGTATTTAACCCCTTTTACCAACAATCGAATGGCTTGCCAATGAATCATAGCAATGGCTTTTAATGTTACCAAAGGATGTCGCCAAAATGCCACTCGCAATTGATGATGACTAAACGGAACGGTTCGACCCACCATCGATGTGATGAGCTGTTGCTTGGCTTGCGGGTCATAATAATCAATATAAATACCAACTTTTGGAAAGCGGATATCGAATCTGAATCGATACGAGCCCTCTCGGGTTAAAAAAGGCGATACATGAAATACCTTTTGGGCCTCAAGCCATTGGTTGGCATCAATGGGGGACCCATCGGCATGGGTACAAATGTAGGTATGTTGTTCACCAAAGGTATTATGCACCTCGCACAATACCACCCGCAATTGATGGGTTGAATCGGTGCCCAAATAAAAGCTAACCGGATTAAATACATAGCCCAATACACGGGGCATGGTTAATAAGGTTAGTTGGGTAATATGGGTATCCAGATGGGCCGTTTTAAGCAGATTCATGGCCCATTCAGTCGGGTCTTTACCCGTGCGGTCTCCCAAGTCTTTTGCCGAAAATCCCACCATCCAATTCCCAATTGGGGGGGTTGGTAGGGGTAATACCAAATAATAAACGCCATATTGAAATTGATTCTTTTTGGGAAACAATCGTTGGTGCATGACGCTGGCATATAAGATTTGAGGGGTGGTTACCATGGTGGGGTGATTCCCATTTGTTCGGCAACGGCAACAGCACTGGCCAATCCATCTTCATGAAACCCATATCGTTGATAGGCCCCGCAGAACCAAATTCGGTCGACACCTTGAATGGCAGATAATTCAGATTGAGCTTGAATGGCTCGTTGGTCGAATAGGGGGTGATAAAAGGTGTGATCGTTGTCGATTAGGTGGGGTGGAATGGGGGTGGATGGGTTGAGTGTAACCAAAACGGGGGTGGTCGTGGGGAGGGGTTGTAGGTTATTCATCCAATAGGTTAGGGACACATGGGGTTCCTGATCGATGGGGGTATGGGAGCGATAGACCCAACTTGACCAAGCATGTCGTCGTTGGGGCATGAGTTGGGTGTCGCGGTGTAGAATGGCGCGATTGGGTTGGGTGGTAAATGCAGATAAGATGGCATGTTCGGCGGGGGTAGGGGAGTGAAGGAGGGCGAGTGTTTGGGGGGCATGGCAGGCAAAGACCACATGGTCATAGGTTTGGGTATGGCCGGTGGTATCGGTGATGCTGACGCCGTTGGGGGTGCGGGCAACGTGGGTAGCACCGGTTTGGGTACGAATATGGGACTTGAAGGGTGAGATGAGGCGGTTGATGTAGGTGCGCGATCCACCTTGAACGGTGTGCCATTGGGGTTGGCTGTTAATGGTTAATAGGCCATGGTTGTTAAAAAACTGAATAAAGGATCGGGCGGGAAAGTGGTGCATATTGGCGAGGGGGGTACTCCAAATGGCGCCGCCCATGGCGAGTAGGTAATAATGAATAAACCAGTGCCCCATGTTAAGTTGGGTGAGGCAATCGTGAAGGCTAATGGTGGGATGCTGTTGAACGATTGATTGGGCGTTGGCGTTAAATCGTAGGATGTCGGTGAGCATTTTCCAAAAAGCGGGACGGAATAGGTTTCGTTTTTGGGCGAACAGGTTATGGGGTTTCGGGGTGCCATATTCGAGCCACCCGTTTTGGATGGTGACGCCGAATGACATATTGCTAGGGGCGGTGGGAACCTTAAGGTGTGAAAATAATCGGGTTAGAAGTGGGTAGTTACGATGGTTAAATACGATAAAACCGGTATCGACGGGGAAGGAGTGTTCGTTTATAGATAGATCAAGGGTACGAGCGTGACCGCCGATGTAGTCATTTTTTTCGTAGACGGTGATGGGTTGGTGGGGGTGTAGTAGTGAGGCGATACCGAGGCCGGAGATACCGGTGCCGATAATGGCAATGGATTGATTGGGTAAAATGGTCATAGGTGGCCCTTTTCAATTGAATAATAGTATTAATATAGCATTGCTAAATGTATAAAGGTAGATTTAATTATACCATGGTAAGTTCGTTTCCCTTCCCTCACACTCTCCTCTGAACCAATTTGATAGTGGGTGCTTCGCACCCACTCCCCCGTTTTAAGGGCTCTGCCCTTCAGAATCCCCCCGTAAGGGGAAAAGACCCTAGTACACCAATAAAAAGGGTATTTAAAGGGGTAGCCCCGTTAGGGTTTTAAAGGGCTACAGACCCCCTTTAACATCCTGATTTAAATGAAGCATGAATATATCGAAAAAAATTCTTGAAATTTATTGATGTTAATAACCGATAATTGTGTAGATATGCGGTTTTAAGATGTGTTTATTTATATAATAAGGAGTTTATTGGATGCCTGATGCCATTCCTTGTTTCCGAATAGTTTGTAAGCTAACACCAATACCTGAACCAATACCTGTTGCTTGTAAGACACAACCAACACATGTTGGTTTTCTACCAACACATGTTGGTTTTCCAGCAACTCGCCCAGTGTTCGGAAGTTCAGGTGCAGCGGCAGCTTGCATTACTAGTGGCTTGTCTCATCCATTTCCACAACTTCCACAACCACCTTATTACGTACAAGCTCATTCAAAACCAGCACCCTATCCACCAGTATCTTATTCACTAGCATCACCAGTATATTATTCACTAGCAAACTGTCCACCAGCATCCCCACCAGTACCTTATCCACTACCATCCTATTTTACAGCACCAGTAATGCCCTACCCAGCAGCACCTCATCCACAAAGCTATCCAGTAGTAAACCTCCAGAACGAGTTACCAAAGCAAGAACCAATCTTGATTGATCTTACCCGGGGGGATAAATTAGGTCTTAGTATTACTAAGCATGAGCATTCGAAGAAATGGGTGGTACGGATATCAGAATTAAAGGGGAATGAGTTACATTCAAGTTTACGACAATATCAGGATTTATTCCAAAGCGGTATTCCACTAGATGACATACGTTCTACGCCACCTTTAAGCAGTATTACAATCCACAGTAATGGTGCCACTTCTTCCTTATATGAATATTTAAAAAAGTTCACTACAGAGGTAACAGCACCAGCACCACCACCAGTAGCAACAGCAGCACCAGCACGACTAAAAGGCATACTTAAACCAGCAACCACCCGAAGTTAATCCCTGATTCGGTTGCCGCAGCAACAGTACCACTAAGAAGCATACTTAAACCAGTCGTCCAAAACCCAAATTAGTAGTCGACATAGACGAAGCCCCCGAAACAATGCCGAGCCGTTCCATTTATTTAGTGGAGATGGCTACCCGGTAGGGGATGGCTACCCAGTAGGGTATTACTGCCCATCGAGGGGGTGGCTAAACACCTCAAAAAAATGGGATACCTAAGGAGGCGCCAATCTTAAGGGGCTTTTTACTGCATCAAAGCTCCCCACATGGTGTAGAATTATGTGCATTATAGGTAGGCCAGGTGATTATACACCACGTATGTTTAGAGGCATGATTCCACGTTATGTGGTCCCTGATCAAGTGGGAAGACTCGAGGATTTGAGTGGATCATCGTATTCTTCTTTCTCACTCTCTTTTACAAAATTTGTTATGATGTCCTGTCGCCCATGGTTGACTTATTTCATCGCCTATTGCGTCAACTCCCCATTCTTTTTACCACCATCATCGGGGAGGGGCTTACCCTCATCGCTTTATCCCCCTCACACTCTCCTCTGAACCAATTTGATAGTGGGTGTTTCGCACCCACTCCCCCGTTTTAAGGGCTCTGCCATTCAGAATCCCCCCGTAAGGGGAAAAGACCCTAGTACACCAATAAAAAGGGTATTTAAAGGGGTAGCCCCGTTAGGGTTTTAAAGGGC
>SXXA01000115.1 GCA_005791325.1 Actinomycetota bacterium
ACGGGCGAAGATACGGGCGAAGATACGGGCGAAGATACGGGTGCAATCGGTGGTTTCTGATTCATTCTAAATCCTTTCTTTAAAACAAAAATGGGGATGTTTAATAATCCAATTTAAGGTGATAAGGACGCAGTTAGAACGCGGGATTAATTGGAATGGGGTGACTTTATCAAGTTTTACTTTGGTTGAATAATGGTGTTTATTCGATTGATCCAAGTGGGATGTTAAAAGGCATTGCCGGCATTGCCCTTTCAGCGGTGCTGGCGTAGCCCCCATATTCTATCTTTGGGGTTCAAGGGGGCCCCTTGTCTGGGAGGGGCATTATAGTGGGCACACAGTGCCCACTACCTTCTTGAGGTGAAGCCCCTTTACAACCCCATTGGATAGCGAATGTTACGCAACCCTATCAATTAGAGTTTGGGGTTGTCGTAGATAGAATAGCATCGTAGGATGGACGATATCACTCAAACAAAGGAGATATTATGAAATATTTAGCAGGATTAATGGCTATCATGGGGTTAACTAGCATGGGATATGCATATGAAACCCGAACCCTGGTTGGGTTGTGGCCATCAATGACATCATCGGTGGTTAATTTTAGGTCTTACCACAATGTTGGGTTGGGAAATAGCCAATTAATAGTGGGCTTTTCGACTGGTTTGGACAAATCCAATATTTTTTCTCCGTTTGTGGCCCGTGTTGGCTTAACCATGAAAACAGAATTACCGCTTTTGTCTGATTTTGATCTGATTGCTGAGGTGAGTCGATTGGGAAGTTCAAACTTGGAATTTAATTCCATTAATATTGTTCGTAATTATGTGTATCCCCTATCTAATTCAGTTGAATTGGGGGTTAGTGTCACGTTGGCACGGCTTGGGTTTTTGGGAAGCACCCGATTTGATATTTTGAGCAGCGTTGAACCGGTATTGGGTGTTAAAGTTACACTCTAATGCCGGCCTCATCCCGTATTCCAGATTCCTTTGAGATGGGGTCTCCCAAGCTTGCGGAGGGGGTATGGATTGCCCCCAATGCAGTCGTAGTAGGCAAGGTGGAATTGGGTAAGCATTCATCCATTTGGTACGGGGCCGTTTTAAGGGGGGATCTTCATTCCATTATCATTGGGAACTATTCGAATGTTCAGGATGGGGTGGTGATTCATTTGGAAAATGACCGAGGATGTCAGATTGGCGACTATGTTACCATCGGTCATCGGGCGATTATCCATGGGGCAACGATTCACAATTATGTGGTGATTGGCATGGGGGCCATTGTATTAAATGGTGCTGTTATTGAAGAAGGATCCGTTGTTGCAGCGGGGGCGTTGGTTAAAGAGAATCAAGTGGTGAGCCGTGGAACCATGGTAGCCGGCATTCCTGCCACAATAAAAAAAGAGGACCCATTCATGATTGAACGCAATCGTGAATGGGCCCTTAAATATGTGTGGTTGGCCACACAGCACCGACCGTTGGCTAATTAATCATCAATATCCATCCAATCATCTCCTGAATAAAATACCTGATCCCGTAATTGGGGATACCCGTTATAAACATCGCAATCAATCATACCATCAATCATGAGAGGCCTCCTTTAACAATGCAAATTGTTTGATATAACGATTATTCCCTCATCATTGTGATATTAAACATATTATTTTAGATATCGAATCGATGCTAAATGGTGATAGGGGTAAACTGTGACATATGACTTGGATTCGGTGACCCCAAACCCACATTTGCGTTACCTATTTTTTAGCGGTATTCTTATTCCCTATGAATTCCAAGCCATTATTAGATGTTCAAAACTTGGTAACCGAGTTTGGGTCGATCAAAGATCCTCTGCGGGTTGTTAATGGGATTTCTTTTTCAATTTATGAGGGTGAAACGATTGGATTGGTGGGTGAATCAGGGTCCGGCAAAAGTGTCACTTGTTTAAGTGCCATGAATTTGTTGCCAACGGCTCGTGTGTCTGGTTCAGTGCGCTGGAAATCGGAATCGGTGTTGGATGCGCCTCGTCATCGTCATCAATCATGGATGGGGAAAGAAATGGCCATGATTTTTCAATCCCCGCAAGCTAGTTTTAACCCCGTTTTTACCATCGGGTATCAATTTATTGAAACCATTCAAGCCCATCATCGGGTCAGTAAGCCGGTTGCCAAACAAATGGCCATTGAGTTACTTAAACAAGTGAATATTCCAGATCCCGAACTAAGAATGTCTGATTATCCCCATCAATTTTCGTTGGGAATGTGTCAACGAATGATGATTGCGCTGACCCTTTCAATGTCGCCATCATTATTAATCGCTGATGAGCCCACTGCTTCATTAGATGTTACCATCCAAGCCCAAGTAATGGCACTCATTGAGGATATTAAACAAACCCATCCACTTAGCGTATTACTCATTTCACATGATTTGGGTTTGGTGGCCCAATATTGTGATCGGGTCATGGTGATGTATTTGGGGGATATTGTGGAGTCGGGTCCCACAGTGGATGTCTTTCAAAACCCCCAACACCCTTACACCATTAGCTTGCTTCAGTCGATTCCATCCACAAACCCCCATCATCGGGTTAGACCCGTGCCGATCATGGGGGATATTCCCAGTCCGAAACACCGACCCAGTGGCTGTCCATTTAACCCCAGATGTCCACTCAAAACCAGTCGATGTGTATCTGAACGACCATCCATTACCACCGAGCAACATCGTCACCATGTGGCGTGTTTTGAATCTGCTTTGTATCAAGGGTAGGGGAGCCATCGGCTTTGGATGGGGTATGCCAATTTCATTCATATGTGGTTCATTCATTTAAAAAATTAGATGCAACTTTTTTTTGAAATAAACGATAATTAACTATCAGGCGATTCATTTCGCTTGACCGCCTGGGCTGAATAAGCGAGTCAGAGTTTCCCCCTTAGCTCAACTCACCCTGTTCAGCCCTCTGCAATAGCCGTTGGCTACATACAAAATGGGTGTTGATGATGGCTCTTTTTATTCAATTCTAATGGTTCAGAGTGTCCCAAGTGGTGGATTTGGGTTTCCATGCCATTTCCCATATTTGTTTTCATTTTGCCTAACGGGTGAAGACCTCTACTTCCTTGAGGGGATTTCAAAAAAGGTGTAGAGTCTGTGGCAAAGCAATGGGTTAAATGGAGAACGTGTATGGAACGGTTACGTGAATCGACAATTATGGCCGTTCGGCAAGCCCCCTATTGGGTTGGGGTGTTGCAATCATATATTACGCTTAAAAAACGGGGGCGAAATTGGATTGGTTTGTGTCCATTTCATAGTGAAAAATCACCGTCTTTTACAGTGAATGAAGAAAAACGTTTATGGCATTGTTTTGGTTGCCAACAATCCGGAGATGTCATCGGTTTTGTTCAAAAAATAGAAAGTGTGGGATTTGTGGATGCGGTGCAATTAATTGCAGCTCGTTTGAATATTCCCATTGAATTTGAAGAGGTGTCCCCTCAACAAATGGCACAAGCATCTGAATTAGATCGACTTCGCCCAGTGATGGGGATGATGCGTGATTTTTATATCTCCCAATTAGAGAGATACCCAAAGGTGCTCGAATATATTAAAGAACGGGGAATTGCTGACGCCATACGCCACCAATTTGGGTTGGGGTATTGCCCGCCAGATGGGGGTATGGGGGTGCTCAAACAGAATGGCGTTGGGGAAGACCTAATTCGGCAGGCTGGTTTGGGGGCATCGCATTATGATCGATTTAATCATCGACTGATGTTTCCCATTACCGATGAAAAAGGTCGTACGATTGCATTTGGGGGGCGAGCCTTGGGTTCGGATCAAACGCCAAAATACATGAATAGTGACGAAAGTGCCTTATTTGCCAAGCGGCGGACGTTGTTTGGTTTGGATCACGCCAAAACCAGTATTCGCAAAGACGGGGTATCCATTTTGGTTGAGGGGTATATGGACGTATTAAGTATGCATCAGGCTGGTTTTACCAATACGGTAGCTGCTTTGGGAACGGCTTTTACAGCGGAGCATGCTCGGATATTGCACCGATTGGGCAATCGATTGATTTTGGCACTTGATACAGATCAAGCTGGTATCACGGCAATGGTCAAAGCCTATGAATTGGCAAGTAAAGCGGGGCTCTTCGTTCGGATTGCACGGTACCCAGGGAAGGATCCGGCAGATGCATTGGCAGAGAACCGTCTTGAGTTTGAACAGGCACTTCAAAATCCAGTGTCCATGTTGGCGTTTCAGTGTGAGCAAGTTGCCATGAACCCACCCACTCACTTGGATGAAGCCATTGCGATTATTGATCGATTACGAACCTATTTTAATCAGGAGGAAGACCCCGTTGTTCATCGTCATTTTGCAAGGGTGTTGGCCCGACAACTTAAGATTGAACCAGATGATATTATGGCTAAATTAACCACAACCATGCCGATTGTAAAAAGAGCCTATCAGGCCATCAAGCCCTCAAAGTCGCCGGTGCAACAAGCAGAAGAGCAATTATTGGTCGCCATGGCCATGAACGTACAAGACCGCATTCGAATTATGTCAAATCATGGCTTGGATTTATTATTAACCCCATTATACCGTGAGTTGGCTGTGGCCATGCTCGATTTTGCATTGGTTGATCATGATTTGGTTGCTGCCATTCCCAACGATCAACACCGGTCGTTATTAACGGCACTGTTGGTAGACGCGCCTTCCATTTTACATACACAAGATGCGCTTTTATTTTTACAACGACATCGGGATGAGCAACAACTGAAAGCATGCCATGCCAAATTGGCGGCCTTGGAATCATCACCTCATTCAATGGAATCTGACATACAAGCTGTTTTAACGGACATTATGAGTATTACCCAGCGGTTACGTGGGGAGTAATCTTGCGACGTGGTGTCGATTCATCATGGGCAAAATAGGGCCGATACATAAAAATGATACGAAGATTAATCTGATATTTGGCTTGTCAGACCATGCCTGATTAAGTAGAATGGATACAGTATGGTTCTTCTTTAAAACATTTCCCCTTTTTGGAAAGGCTTTGGTATGGCGGCTTCTACACATGTAATATTACCCCTTCATGTAGGCAGTATGGATTTGTCTGTCACCAAACCGGTATTGGTGATGTGGATAGTGAGTGTTGTCATTATATTGTTTGTATCATTGGCAACACATACCTCATTTGGAAAACGGTTAATGACCCTTCTTTATGATTTTATTCATGATTCATTTGCTAGTAGCCTTCATACATCAAAAAAGCTTTGGTTTTCTTTTTTAATCACAACCTTCTTGTTTGTGTTGGTGTGTAATTTATCGGGTTTGGTACCATTGTCTGAGGCGCCAACCAGTAGTTTGTCCGTGACCGCCGGTTTGGCGTTGTTGGTATTTGGGGTATCTCATGCGGTTGGCTTTGTATGTCATGGGCCCAAGCACATTAAGCATATTGTTCCGTCGGGGATTCCCCCAGTAATGGTTCCTTTTATGTTTGTTTTGGAATTGGTTAGTCAGTTAGCTCGTCCCTTGTCGTTATCTATACGGTTATTTGCAAATTTATTTGCGGGGCACCAAGTGCTTCTCATCTTTTTGGGTTTAATTGCATCTGCCGTTCCCTTTTTAAAGTTGTTGCCATTTGCTGGCGTCATCTTGTTGTCGATGTTCGAGATTTTTGTGTCGTTCATTCAGGCCTTTATCTTCACGTATCTCGCTTCATTCTACATCAGTGATGCTGCTCATGGTGCCCATTAGGGTGCAACAACTGGTTGGCGTTCAAATTTTTTAGGAGGTATTAGTTATGGAATCAATTGGTGCAGGTTTAGCAATTGCGATTGCAGCGTTGGGTGTTAGTGTATCTTTGGCGGTTGTGTACTACAAAACATTGGATAGTATTGTCCGCCAACCTGATTTATTGGGTGCTTTTCGTGTATTGATGTTTATTGGTTTTGCGTTTATTGAAGCCATTGCATTGTATGCGTTGGTTGTGTCTTTTACGATTTTGAACTAAGTCCGGTATTTTAAAAAATTTATTTAAGAAGGTGAAGTGAGCCGATGTCAACGTTGTCTGTGGATTCATCAACTGTGGTTTGGACCACCATTAATTTTATTGTTTTGTTGGGCGTATTACATCGGTTTGCTTTGCCATCTTTGTATCGGATGATTGAGGACAACGAGCAAAAGAGAGACAAGTTGTTGTCTGAGCTTGAGTTCAAAACGGCTGAAGCCAATCGTTTGTGTGATGAGTATACAAAAAAAATGGCAGTGGCCAATGAAGAGGCAAAAAGAATAGTGGATCAAGCCACTAAAGAAGCGGAAGAATTAAGTCGGTCTGAAGCAAAGCGGATTGCGGAGCAAAAGCAGTCTGCATTAACGGGATTAACAGTTGAATTGGCCCAAGAGCGTCAACAGTTGATTCAAACGATTAAGGGGGAGGCCGCCGATTTAATTGTGACGGCAGCCCAGAAGGTGATTCAGGTGGAATTAACCCCTGATACCCACCGTGAACTGATCAATCAAAGTATTGCCCGTTTTGAGACGGTGGTGACCCATGGCTCGCGCTAATTTATTAGATATAGATGAGCTCATTCGTCGAGCAAAAAGTCGTGATGAACTATCTTCTTTATCATCTAATTTGGCGCTTTTTTTTCACTTGATTCAATCCAATATGGATGTTCGAAACCTTGTAAGGCGCCACTCGCTATCTGTTGAAAATCGAGTGGAATGTATTTTGTCTTTACCCGGTTTTTTGGTGGGGGATACATTTTCTGAATTAATCGCTGCGGGCATCGCGGAGAGTTGGTTTTCAGAATGGCGTGTTATTCATGATGCGGTTCAGACCCGTATTGACGAGATTTTGAATCGTTCCGTGGTCCAAGTCATTTCTCGTGTCCCGTTGACGGATGATCAATCCAATCAAATTCGGGACATTGCACAGCGGGTATCACAAAAGCCGGTTGAGTTAAGGGCCTTGTTGGATGAATCAGTAGTGGGTGGAATATTGATTATTTTGCCGGATGGCAGGGTGGTTGATCTGACCGTGTCCTCAGCGTTAACGCAGTTAAAATCTTATGTCATGGAGCGAGGTTGAACCAATGCAACAAGTAGTAGACGATATTTCTTCTTTAATTCGGCGACGAATCGAAACATTTCAGCCGCAGTCCGATGCCACTGAGCAAGGGCAAGTGATTGAGACAACCGATGGTATTGTGCGGGTAACGGGCTTGCCGAATGCCATGTTGGGGGAAATGATTGAATTTCCCAATTCATTATATGGAATTGTGTTTAACTTAGAGGCGGACCAGTTGGTTGCCATTATTTTGGGTAAAAAAACAGATGTGGGTATTGGGGATTGGGCAAAGTGCACCCGTCGCATTATGGAAGTGCCGGTAGGAAATGCCTTACTTGGACGGGTGGTTGATGCGATTGGGCGACCAATTGATGGTAATGGCCCAGTTCTTACAGACCGTTTCAGGCCGGTTGAAACAAAGGTTCCAGGGGTATTGGATCGGACGCCTGTTGAACAGCCTCTACAAACGGGTTACAAAGTAGTAGATGCCCTGATTCCCATTGGGCGTGGTCAGCGTGAATTAATTATTGGTGATCGTCAAACTGGTAAAACTACCTTGGCCATTGATACCATTATTAATCAGCGTGATGCCAACATGATTTGTATTTATGTGGCGGTGGGTAAAAAGTCAGCTTCGGTGGTTGAGGTAGTGGAAACCCTTCGTCGGCACAATGCGATGGATTACACCATTGTTGTAGACGCTTCGGCGGATGACCCTGCTGCCATGCAGTGGTTAGCCCCGTTCTCTGGAACTGCCATGGCAGAAGAGTTTATGTTTGCGCATCAAAAAGATGTTTTGATTATTTATGATGACCTAACCAAGCACGCAAATGCGTATCGCCAGTTATCATTGTTACTTCGCCGTCCGCCCG
>SXXA01000116.1 GCA_005791325.1 Actinomycetota bacterium
GGGGAGGGGGGGGACATGTTCCTTTTCGTTCAGGTAATGATCCGCCCAAATTTTGTCGTTGGGTCAATAAATAGTGGCCTTCGGGACTGCTTGGATCGGGCTTAATAAATGGAAGATCAGCGACATCGTCATCTGAAATGGGTAGGTGATACAAATCACGAAACTGACGAATTTCTTTTTCACCCAATTTTTTTTGTTGATGAGAATGGTTGCGTCCTTCGCCGGCTTCACCCATGCCATACCCTTTAATGGTTTTGGCCAAAATCACGGTGGGTTTACCTTGGCGTTGGGTGGCTTTGGCATAGGCCGCGTATACCTTTTCTGGGTCATGACCACCCCGTCCCAAGCGTTCGAGCTGTTGATCAGATAAATGTGAAACCGATGCCAATAATTCAGGACTTTTTCCAAAAAAGTGGGTACGCATGTAACTGCCGGGCATGACAATGTATTTTTGAAATTCCCCCTCTACCACTTCATTCATACGTTCAATTAATACATCCCGATAAGGTCCTTGTAATAACGCATCCCATTCTTTTCCCCAAATGACCTTAATAACATTCCATCCAGCTCCGGTAAACGTCCCTTCTAATTCTTGAATAATTTTTCCGTTACCGCGTACGGGACCATCCAAGCGTTGTAGGTTACAATTGATGACAAATATAAGGTTATCCAAGCCTTCACGACTGGCGATGGACAATGCACCCAAGGTTTCGGGTTCATCGCATTCCCCATCTCCAATAAAACACCATACCGTTGGATCATGAGACAGGAGGCCACGGTGTTGCAAATACCGGTTAAATCGTGCCTGATAAATGGACATAATAGGGCCTAAGCCCATTGATACGGTGGGGAATTGCCAATAGTCTGGCATTAAATGAGGGTGGGGGTAAGATGAAAGACCACCGCCATCGGCTAGTTCTCGTCTGAAATGGGTGAGTTGGGCTTCAGTTAAACGCCCTTCCATAAAACTGCGGGCGTACATGCCGGGTGAGGCGTGACCTTGAAAATACACTTGATCGGCCCATCGATCTCCACGATTGCCTTTAAAAAAATGATGAAAACCCACCTCATATAACGTTGAAGAAGATGCAAAAGTTGAGATATGACCGCCAATACCATCGGATGCTTTGTTGCCTTTGACAACCATGGCCATGGCATTCCATCGTACCATGGCTTCGATTTGACGTTCGATGGCCAAGTTACCAGGGTAGGATGGGGTTTGGTCGGGTGGAATGGTATTAATATATGGACTTTGGGTGATGGGGTGATGAACACCCAGTTGGCTGGCTTCAGCTTGTAGGTTGGCCAATAGGGTTTGAGCGGCTTCAGATCCCTTGTATTTGGCTAAGTAGCGAAGCGACTCTAAACAACGATTGGTTTCGAGTTGAATACTAATATCAGATGTAGTGGACGGTAGTTGAACTCCCATGAATCGATGGTCTCCTGAGTGAGATAAATAATATACAAAATCTCTTTAGTTTACATCATTTGGGAATCAGTGCAAAAGGGTAAAAAGCAAGGATGGGCGTGAGGGAGGTAACTGGGTAACGAAAAGACTATCTCTTTAATAATCATGTGAAATCTGATAGCGTAAAAGGGAAGGGCGGTTAGCTCAGATGGTTAGAGTGCTTGCTTGACATGCAAGAGGTCACTGGTTCGATTCAAGTATCGCCCACCATTCAATTGATAGTATTAATAGTATGATTGAAATGCGAACCTAGCACACACCATGCACCCAACGTGAAGATATTGCCCATTAGGCAAAGGCCACCGTTAGTGCGATGTTGCCATTAATGGTGGCTGATCCAATGAGCAATCCACTCAATATACTCTTGATACTCTCATCTCTATTTTCCTATTCCGAATCCATGGTCAATCCATGAAATAACAAACCCATAACAGCATCTCTAATATTACAAGCACATTCCATACATCATTGGGGGAGTGTCGGAAGCGGATCCAGACAATATTGGGTTATTTTTTTTATTAAATACAACAAGCTAGCAACAGACATGGTCCACATCATGGTTGTGTACACTTCTTTTAGCTCGTCGTTGGTGTAGGTTAATAAGGTGGTATTAAAGGGTGGAGGGGACATGCCATAAAAAGCAGGAAGTGGTTGAGGTGTTTTTTCATTATTTTGATAAGGAATAGATGGTGGGGGTAATATTGAAATGGCATGGGTTGTATTAAAACAAAGAAAAGTATATAGACATCCAGTTAATGACCGACGAAGACCCTTGCGAAGGGCTGGTGGTTGGGGTGATAATAGGGGGTACTGATGCATGGGGCTATCCTTTCAACCAATATAAAAGAGCTTAATGGTAGATGGGTTCTGCATAAGATTCTAGACCAATAATATTTAATAGATGTGAGATCGGGCGATTTAAAGTGTCTAGGTTTCCCTAAAATACCAAGTGGCATGGCTTTAATTTTGAATTGGGTGGTTGGGTGGGCAGGGGTCTTTTGACCTAGAAGGATTCGTCCGTAAGGCGGGGGGTGCGCAGCGCCCGCTATCCATTATCGCCCTCCGCTTTGGGGAGGGTTGGGGAGGGGGTATAAATACTCACCTTTTGTTGAATAATTTTTTCCTGAAATGATTGAATAGTCGTAGCCCAATCAATGACATCCACCTTCCAAGGTAAATCTGATTCAGAAAAGGCATCTTTTAACCGGCCAATGACATCCAGTGACAGGGGAATATCTGATAGAATGACCAAATCTAAGTCGGAAAAGCGGGTTGCCGTTCCTCTTACTCGTGAGCCAAATGCCCATACTTCATATGAGGGCACATGCTTCCGAAGAATCCCCTGAATTAATACCCAGTGATTTGAATCGATTTGGAGTGGAGGTGAAGGGGTCATGCCTGTATACGATCTAATATTTGATGGTATAAATACTCAACTTCTTTAATAAAATCAGCCAAGCCTGCTACCACATCTAACGCCGTTCCTTCATCGTAGGTGTGACTAGTTTTGGCCCGCATTTCTCTGAATTGACGCCATTGTGGCCAATCACTTAATAATAATCCACATTCATTACCTGATCGAATTAAATCCTGAAATGACATTTGATGGTAGGCTTCAGGATTTGCAGCGGTATTCGATAAATAGCGTTTTAACGTTTTATGGCTTAGTTCATAGGTAAATTCAAAACGTTGAATCAATCCATCACGAAGTTGATCATCTTGTTGGTTATTTTTGTAGCGAGATAAACCTTCTTGTAGTCGAGTGATGGCACGTTCCAAAAGGCTGACATCAATGGGGGGGTGTGGCATTCAAATCTCCTATCAACATACAATTTAATGAGATGTTATATGGTAATCATGGAATGGTCAAAAAGGGAGTGGGACGCACCGCATATGGGGTCTCAAGGGGCTTCTCCCTTCGGAACCCAAAGCAAGGTGAAGCCCCCCAACCCAATGGCGAAGGCATGGCCTTTTGGCTAAGGATTCGTCTGTAAGGCGGGGGTGGGCATTTCACACCCACACGTACCATTTTTTTGGGGGTAGCATCTATTATTCCATTTTCAGCGGGGAGCCCAAAGTGCCAAAAAATGACAATGGCCCCCTACCATTATAAAAGTAGCGACGCCCACTTGAATCCACTAGAACCCTCTTTAAGTGTTGATACTCATTATATTATCGTGCATAATAAGCTAAATCATGTCATCATTAATATAAATGTATGATGAGTTTATGATAGCGAAAGGGATCTCGTGTCTAAAGTTCAAACTAAACCACTGGTGTATGTAAAAGGTATGGGGTTTGTTATGGTATTCCTCATGATTTATGGAACCATTACCCTTATTCAACAAATACAATCATGGATACCTACTCAATATTGGCCCCATGCATTGCTTGTTGCCATTACCCTGGGGGTATTGGGTGGTGTGGGCGTGGGCATTTTTGCCTTATTCCAATATGTTAAACAAGTTCAAATGGGGTACTTGAAACTATTGTGTATGGGGGTTTTGTTTCGATTACAACGCACCAAGTCGCTTTCTCAGCTGGGTGGCACCTCCAACGAATTGGATGCTCGCTTATCGCATTGCGCGGTTTTGTTTAGTCAGGGGTCCGAGGGTGATGCTATTACCTATTTTATCCCACGAATTCAAGGTATTTCCGATGGTTCAGAAGTGCCGGTTGATCATATGATGGCGATTGGTACCACCATGGATCGATTGCGATCTGGTGGGGTGGATGTTCGATTGTTGGTGCCTACCATTCCATCCACAACCTTTCGACCCGTTGTGTCGTCTTTCCAAGTGACCACTTCGGCTTTTCCTCTTCCATTGGCCATCTTTTCTTCCAACTAATGACGGAATTAAGTCTGATTGGCCATATCGCTGAATTAAGGCGACGCTTGTTGTTGTCTTTTTTGTCGGTAGCATTGGGGATGGGGATTGTTTATGCCCTATATGACCACTTGGTGACGTTTTTTATGGCACCCTTTTTGGGAAATGGCCACCCATTGGTTATCCATTCATTATTAGAAGGATTTATTACCCGTTTCAAATTTTCAGTCATTGGGGGCATTATTGTCTCATTACCCGTTCACTTATTTCATCTGGTCCGCTTTGTTTTTCCGGGCCTTAGTAGTAAAGAAAGACAATTAATTGGGTGGGCATTGGCAGGCAGTTTGGGGTTGGCCTTGCTCAGTATTTGGTTTGGCTATCATTATTTTATTCCATTTGTTGTGCGTTCGTTATTAACATCAGAATTTGTTCCATCGGGGGTATCGTTGATGTTAAATTATGAACAAAGTGTATTTTATGTATTGAATTTTTTGCTGTGGGGAATTTTGACTTTTCAATTACCCGTCTTACTTGAAATACTGTTGGTTCTCAATATTGTGTCAAGACGGGCGTTAATTCGGCACACACGGTTGGTAGTCGTTGCGATTATGATTATCGCCGCCATTGTGACCCCTCCAGATGTCATTAGCCAGCTCATGATTGCGGCACCTCTATTGCTATTGTATGGTATCACGATTTTGATTGCGACCATATTTGGATTTGGAGACTCCCATGTTTAGCATTGGGGCACAAGAGTTATTATTAATTGCCATTGTGTTGGTTATTTTGGTAAAGCCCGCCGACATTCCACGCTTGGTGCGACAAATGGGATATTGGTATGGCCGATGTCAGCGATGGTTGTATATACTACGAAATGAAATTGAAGCAATGGATGATTTTACAGGAGGCAAAAAATGATTGGAACAACTGAATTAGTGGTTATTGTGGTGGTTATTGTCGTATTATTTGGTGCCTCAGCCATTCCTAAATTTGCACGCTCATTGGGCCAAGCAAAATCTGAGTTTGAAAAAGGCTTTAAAAATGGCAAGGAATCATCAACGGATTCTTCGGAACCCAATCCCAAAGCCTAGAGGCGAGTATGCTTCCATCACCCCATCCCATGATCAATGGGTACATGATAAAAAGCATCTTGTTAGGGGCTCCCTTTTTAGCGGGAAAGCGGTAATAAAATAAGCCTTGCCAATTCAGTTGGGCTAAGATGGTGGTAAGGGGTAACGTGATGATCGCCAATCAGCCATCCCGACCGATGGGCAGAGCCAAATTGTGTCGGGTCATTGGCAATCATCCAATCACACTTTTTTTGAATCCGTTTGGATTGTGCCGTCGTAACAATATCCCCATCACCCAAACAAAAGCCCACCAACTGCTGATGGGTTTTTAGACGACCCAGTTCAGCCAAAATATCAGGGGTTTCTTGTAAGTGAATCGACAAACCGTTTCCTGTTTTTCGGATTTTATTGGCCGATGGGGTGCTGACCGCATAGTCTCCGACGGCGGCAGGCATGATTACCACATCAAAATCAGAATAGCGAGACAATACCGACTGATACATGGCTTCCGCTGTTTCTACCATCACTACCTCTTTAAACTGAGGGTGATGAATGGGTTCAGTGGATATAACCGTAACAATCGCACCTGCATGAACGGCACCCGTTGCAATGGCTGACCCCAATTGACCCGTACTTCGGTTGCAAATCAATCGAACCGGATCAATCGGTTCTCGGGTACCCCCCATGATCACACCCACCCTGCATCCCGTTAGTGTCGGCTGGGGACCTGTCATCCAGTCGATGCTATCGGCAATCAGCTCAGGTTCGCATAGTCGGCCAATCCCCGCATCCCCAGAGCTTAGAGCCCCCATATCGGGACCCAATACATGAACCCCCCTGTTTTTGAGCTGGAGCACATTGGATTGGGTAGCCGGATGTAGCCACATGCTATCATGCATGGCGGGAACAACCATTATGGGCCCTGTATAGGATAATAAGGTCATGCTTAATGGGTCATCGGCCAAGCCATGGGCCATTTTAGCCAAGGTATTGGCACTGGCCGGTACAACCACCATGGCATCGGCGTCTTTGGCCCACGAAATATGTTGCACATAACCTTGTTCACATTGATCCGGCGTCCAGACCGGTGATTCAGATAACACCGACAAGGCCATCGGGGTGACAAATTGCATCGATGAATGGGTCATAATGACCCGAACATCATGCCCTCTATCACGCAACAAGCGTACGAGAAGGGGTAATTTAATGGCCGCAATACTGCCACAAACCCCCAATACAACCCGCGACATATTAGGTGGTTTTACGCCGTTTTGTTTTAGGTTTGGGCTCTTTACTTTTTTTATCCGGTAGGGTTTCTTCTAATTGAGACACTTCGTAGTCCAAATCCATTTCCATTCGTTGTAACAACTCTGAATCTGAATCCAATTGGACGCTATGATTTAGTTCTAACTTTCCTAACTCAATTTCTTTTAATGCAATTAAAATAGGATTGGGATTTTCTTCGGTTACTTCAATCAGAGGGCGATACCCTTCTCGCAATTGTCGGGCACGTTTGGCAACGGCGACCGATAACAAAAATCGGTTTGGAATTAACTTTTCGATTTCGGTCATACTAATCGATGATAATGAAATACTCATAATTTAGTCTCCTGTAGTTAAATGAGATGAACTAGATTGCTGCAATTGTTCAATAATTTCCAGCACGGACGTTACTGCATTCTCCACTATATCATTGACCACCACAAAATTATAATAGGCTTTACGAGATAACTCGATTTGAGCAACCTGTACGCGACGTGAAATTTGGTCATCAGTTTCAGTTCCACGTTGATACAATCGATCAATTAAACTTTGTAACGAGGGGGGCTCGATAAACAATAAGGTTGCATTGGGAAAGTTTTTCTTTACCTGCATGGCCCCATCCGTATCGATTTCCAATAAGGGTAACTTCCCACTATTTTGAATGCGTAATACTTCACGTCGTAATGTGCCATATCGATACTGATGAACAGGGGCCCACTCAATAAACAACTCATTTTGAATGGCATGATCAAATTCATCATCATTCATAAAGTAATAGTGGGTACCATCTACCTCGCCGGTTCTGGGTTGTCGAGTGGTTGCAGAAACCGCCAACGATAAGGTAGGATGACTGGATATGAGCCGATTAATAATGGTTCCTTTTCCAACACCAGATGGCCCTGAAATTACCAACAGCTCAAGCATGATACTCCTTTTATGTGGGATGATGGGTCAAAATTAGGACAAAAAAATGAGTTTAATTCAGTTGTATATGGGGTATAAATGGGGAGCACCAACCATATGAATCTAAATCATCCAAACATGTCATCAATCAAATGGATTGATATATTTTTACATTACAATACTGCAAGTCGTTTTACCTTGACAAGATGGTTGTTTGGGGTGTTGCTAGGGGTGGGGATTTGGGGCGTGTTATCACCACCGATTTGGGCTGATTATCAAAAGGCCTTGACCCATTATTATCAGGGGCGGTATCAAGAGGCTGAATTAGAGTTGACGGATCTTGAACATCCAAATGCTCGATTATTATTAAGTTTGGTTCAGTTGCGACAACAACATTATCAAGCCGCGAGACGGTCATTTTCAAAAGTCACCGTGCCACCCATTGGCGGATTTGAGCGGGTGGTTCGGTTTTGGTTTACCCCGACTGAGAATGTGTCGGAACTTGAGCGGGTTGCCAAGCAGATTGATTCAACAGAAACCAGGGCCTTTCAAGACGCCATTTATTTTGAATTAGCCGATGCTTGGATGGATGTTGGCCGCCTAGATAAATCTAAAATGTTGCTTCAAAAATTACTTAAAAATGCGGTTACACCGGATATTCGAGATCGGTCAAGGTTACAACTGGTTCGAATCGCTGTTCAAGAAGGTGATCAAGCCACAGCAGAGGCATTGTATGCGGAGGCATTATTAATGAATCCAGTGGGGGATAAAGGATTTGGATTATTATTACTTCTAAATCAGACGTTTGGTACTCGGTATGGGGTATTGGATGCTTTAAAAACCCAATCCAATCAATTAACGTTTGTAAAAAAGATGTTAACCGTTAGGGCGTATGGGGATTTTAGAAAAATGGCCACCGATTATTTGAAGCGGTATCCCCATTCGACAGATCGGGATGAATTGGAAACTGGAGTGGGAGTCGCCTTATTTGAGGAAGGAAACTATGTTGCCGCTGATTTGCATTTTAAGCAGGCGATTCCCCGATTAAAGAATGAGTCTCAACGGGTGAGGGCGTCATACTACCATGCCCGATCCATCCACCGACAAAAGCGGTATGAGGATGCCAAATTGGCGTATCAATCGTTTGTATCAGCGTATCAAACGGTAACGTATACACCGGCCGCTTATTATTATTTGTATTGGGTATATTCAGAGTTGGGGGATTTATCGTCTTACCAACCCTTTTTAAAGGCGTTTAAA
>SXXA01000117.1 GCA_005791325.1 Actinomycetota bacterium
GCTAAAGTCAAAACGTCCTTTGTTTGTGTCAATTGTGGGGTTCAGTTCCCAAGATGGTCGGGACGTTGTTCGGAGTGTGGGGAATGGAACACCATTGAAACCGATCAACCAGTAACCGGTGTGATGGGGGAGGTGGCGGTGCTACCAATTGGGGATGTAACGGTGTCCTCTGTCTTTATTTTTCCCACCGATATTCCTGAATTGGATCGGGTATTGGGGAATGGGTTGGTTGAAGGGGCTGTTATTTTATTGGGTGGGGAGCCTGGTATTGGTAAGTCTACATTATGTATGCAAGTATGTGCCAAAATGGGAGCAAAATCCTATCGAACATTATTAATAACGGGTGAGGAATCGCTGAGTCAAATTCGGCATCGTGCGGATCGGTTGTCGGCGGTAACACCCCATTTGTGGGTAATGGCCGAAACCAATATTGGGGTGATATGCCAATTAATTCGGCAACAGCGTCCCACGTTGGTGGTGATTGACTCGGTTCAAGTGATGTTGGATCCAGATATGCCATCGGTGGCGGGTAGTGTTAATCAAGTAAGGCATTGTGTATCGATGTTGGTTAAAACCGTGAAAGCGATTGGGGCAACCGCTCTATTGGTGGGGCATGTCACCAAAGATGGTAGTTTGGCAGGCCCTAAAGTGGTGGAACATTTGGTTGATGTCATTTTGTATTTTGAAGGTGAATCGGCGATGCAATATCGGATGATTCGCTCATTTAAAAACCGGTATTCAGGTATTAACGAAATTGGATTGTTTGAAATGAATGAATCGGGACTGACCAGTGTTAGCAACCCATCGGGTTTGTTTTTGGACCTCACCACCATTGGGCATCCGGGCTCAACGGTGAGTGCCGTATTGGAAGGAAGTCGGGTATTTTTAATTGAAATTCAATCGATTGTGGTAGATACGGGGTACCCAATTGGGAAGCGTACCATTTTGGGGGTGGATCCCAATCGAGCACAGTTATTAATTGCGGTATGTGAAAAATTATTGGGCTTAAAATTATCTAGCAAAGATATTATTTTAAATATTGTGGGTGGGTATAAAAGTGCAGAGCCCGCCATTGATTTGGCGGTGATGTTGGCAATGGTATCCTCGGCCAATAATTGGGGGATTCCACGGCGATTGGGGATCATTGGGGAGGTTGGATTAACCGGTGAAGTGCGATCGGTACCGCAATTTGATCGCCGATTGGGGGAATTGGCCACACTGGGATTTGATTGTTGTATGGTGCCCGCCAGAGATGTAAAAGAGACCCCCGCTGGGATGGATTTAATTCCGGTGAATACCGTATTCGATGCGGTGGCGGCAGTTAAGAAAATGATGTCATGATACAGGGGCTCATTGACCGAATTCGAGATCCAAATACCCGATGGGATGCCATTATTGAGCTTAAACTCCGGCAAAATTTGGATGATATTGTGGGCTTGTTAAAAGCGGTGGATGATGCGGATTGGATGGTTCGATGGTGTGTGGCAGAAAAGTTAGGAGAGCTGGGAAATCCCACTGCGATTCCCCATCTTACCCGACTATTAATGGATCAAGATCCCCATGTTCGAAAAAATGCCATTAAAGCATTAATTCGGTTTGGGCCGGAGGTGTGTGGTTATTTGGTGACCCAATTGGGGCATCCCCATTTTGCAGTTAGGCGTTATATTGGGGTGATTATTCGTCAATTTGGGTCTAAAGCCATTCCCTTTTTGGTGCGCGAATTTGGGCTTCGGGATTGGGTTTCGGCCAATCATATTGTTCATTTATTGTATTTTATGGAAGATCCCCAAAAAGAAGAACGATTCATTAAGTTATTGGAATTTAAAGATGTCAAAAAATCAGTACTATTAATGTTAGGGGGAATTAAATCGGTACGATCGATTCCTGTATTATGTCGATTATATGGTACGCCGTCATTGCGACAGCCGTTGTTGGCGACATTTCATGCCATTGGATTAAAATCGGTGGGTGGATTTTTGGTAAAGGGATTGGACAAAGGGAATCCAACCGCAAAGGCCATGTGTCAGCAAATCCTTATTGCATTGGGGGAGCCGATATTACCACATTTGCTACCCCTATTATCTGAAGAGAGTACCCCGAAAGCCCGGGTGATTGCCATAATGGAGCAAATTGGTCCTCTTTCAATTATGGCGGGCATTCATAAGTTAGCGGATCGATACCCTGATATTCATCGATTAACCCGTGATATGCGACAAAAGTATCCGGTCAAATCAGAGCGTGGGGGCATTTTTGATATTTTTTCTTAAAGTGCAGTGGGGGGTAGAGTGATTGTAAAGGGCGTCGCCCCTTTACAATCCAATTTACAATCCAAGCCTGTGAATTCGGGGTTCAAAGGGGCTTCCCCCTCATCTGGGGCATGGGGACCGACGATCCCCAAAATGTAATTCTGATTCCCTCCCCTTTAAGGGAGGCATCGGGGGGGCCAAATAGTATCTGTGTCCAGTTTATATGGGTGACGACATCGAAATTCCCCACCATCAAATAAATTGAAAAAAATAGGTACATATTGTGTCCATGTGGTTGTCGAATTAATAATGGGATTGTTGAATAAAAAATGATTGGTACAGAAAGGGTCATCTATGTCTTTTCCGATAGCCGGTGTGGGTAGTGGGGGCGTATTGCCAGATTTGGTTAAACGATTGCGCGATACCGCTTCCAAATTGAGTGGTGTTCCCGCCATTAAAGAGGCGGTTGATAGCCTTAAACAAGCCATTGATTCGCTTGAAATGGCCATCAACGATCAAGATAGCGCTGGTAGTCAACGATTAAAAGAATCCATGGTGGCCATGTTTATGCATGTGTCTAAGCTCATTCCCAATTGGCAACATCACGTACAGGATCAGGCACTTCAAAATATGGGGATTAAACGAATGGATACAGGCATGAATCAAGACGCGGTTCGAAACATGGTTCATCAAATATTAAACCCCAGCCAACCCCATCAGGGAACTCCCTCCATGGACCCACCCCGATTCGAGATACCATTACCTTCCACCCAACCCAATGTCACTGCTATATCGTCCCATACAAAATGGGAGGGTATCGCGTCCAACTCTTCCCCCAATCATTATCGCCAATCATTGGATTATGGGCAGGCGCAACAGTTAATTCGACATTTGGCTCGCCTAAATATTCCAGTGCCAATCACATTTTTGGGCGATATGGGGTCCTTTAATCTAAATAAGCTGGATCAACTAAAGGATATGGTGAAACAAATTGAACGCGCAAGGCGGGAATCGTTGGGCCAACGACAAGCTGATTTACTCGAACGTATTTGTGATCAATTAATCGATGGAATCGATGATGTTGCTGAATTAGAGGGTATCTTAAAAATGGTAAGCCAAGTATCGAACATCCCCGATTCTGTGATGGATTTATTAAAAGATATGACCCAAAATTGGTTTGTTAACGAGTCTCAAGATATGTCCCCACAAGAGAGTACCAACCTCATCAAACAGGTTAATCAGATGGCAACCTCCCATTTAGGGGGGCCCCTTCTTAGTGAGTCACCTCATTCGATCCCAAACCAGCCATCAAAAGATACTCCCCCCATTCAACCCGTGGCATTGGATTATATGCCTTCTTTAACACGTCCATCGGGTGAGCATCGGCCCCCTGAATTTACCGACCAAGCCTTCCAACAAGTGGGGTTCTGCTTGGATTATATGGTTGAATTGGTGACCCATCATGCCCTAGAACAGGTTGATGCAGATTTAGATCGCATTCAACGTTTTTTGGGTGGATAATCGGTCGGAAACAGTCAGCATGACCCATCATCTATTTTAATTCAATGGGGGCGTCTTGTATGGATGACGTCCTTACGGTACAACATCTTTTGTTTTGCATGGATGGTAACGGATTGGTGGACGTCTTTAAATGATGAATGGGAATGAGCATGTCGCATGAATTAGATTTATTTGGATTTGACTTACCTGAATCATTAATTGCCAAAACCCCTGCCACGGCTCGGGATCAAAGTCGATTAATGGTGGTGACACCCCATCAAATTTTAGATCACAAAATGACCGAATTGATTCATTTTTTGCGGCCTACCGATTGCCTTATTATGAATGATACACGGGTGATGAAAGCCCGATTATTGGGTAAAAAAATAACGGGGGCCAGCATTCAAATCATGCTGATTAAACCCGGCAAGCCGTATTGGGAGGCACTCGTAAAGCCGGCCAAGCGGGTTCGCATTGGGGATCGTTTGTGGGTGTCGGATGATTTATCCATTGAGATTGTTGATTGGGTCCATCATCCCTCCCATCATCCCTTGGCAGTGGTGGCGTTACATACCCAATTGGACCCCATTCAGGCCATTGAAACCCATGGCCAACTTCCCTTGCCCCCTTATTTACATCAAATTCCCACCGCGTCCGATGAAGAGCGCTACCAAACCCTCATGGCGACCCAATTGGGGAGTGTGGCGGCTCCCACGGCAGGGCTTCATTTTTCAGAGGATTTACTGTTTAAGATTCGGTCGATGGGGGTATCTATTCATACCATCACACTTCATATTGGCTATGGGACCTTTCAGCCCATTTTGAGTCACGATATTAGGGATCATCACATGCACGAAGAATGGTATCACATTCCAGACGCAACCGCGGACGCGATTCACACGGCCAAAGCATCCGGACATCGTGTGGTGGCAGTGGGAACCACTGTAACCAGGGCACTTGAATCGGCATGGCAAAATGGGCGACTGCGCACCGGGCCTCAAACCACCTCTATATTTTTAACCCCCGGTGTTTCTTTTAAGGTGGTATCTGCGTTGGTTACCAACTTTCATTTGCCCAAGTCATCACTATTTATTTTGGTGTGTGCGTTGATGGGAATCCAGCGGATTAAAGTGGCTTATGAGCATGCCATTCAATCTCAGTATCGGTTTTATAGCTATGGTGACGCCACTTTTTTGTGCCCCTTGGATGAATAGGCGATGGATGGTCTGGCTTCAATCGATACGTCGCCTGGCTTGTGTTTGGATGATGGGGCTCACTTGTTGGATGGGTATGATCGGCATGGTAGTGGCCACACCCACGGACCTCATGATCGAAGTCATTGGGCCCTCTGCCCGTTTATGGGAGGATTCTGATCCCCAACAGGCCCCTTGGTATGAATCGCCTCGGGGAACCTATTTTTTGGTGGTAGATGAAACCGCCAACATGTGGGCCGTAACAACCCAACTAAATACGGTTGCATGGATTCTAAAACATGATGCGGTGGTGGCCACATTATCCCGCTTTCCAAGTTATGACCGATTTGGGGTGGTACGCCTCCTACCTGAACCAGATGTGCCACCCCTAGAAGACGGGGTCTTAACCATTGATGCCCCTATTCCCGCACCTAGTTTGCCACAGGATTCCACCGATAGCCGATTGGGGCCCACCCTCAACATGCCAGTGGGACGAGCACCTGTAACCCATCCCCCCCTCATCAATGTGTATAACTTTCAACCGCATACCGAGGCCAGTTTTTTATTCCCCAAGCGACCGGCCCAATTTTCCCAACAAATTGAAGTGGATGGGTTTGTAGAAACCAAATTAAGTGGTCGAGCATATAACCCCAAACTGGGGCAGGTTTCGGCCACGGATAATCGCATTTTAAGTGTTCAACGTGACCCATATTATACCCGTTTGCCACCGGATGTGTTGTTGGGACCCCTTAAATTTGATCCGCGTCTTCGATTTAATATCGATGCACGTTTACAAGAAACATTAAATGTTCGATTTAATGTTGAAATGGAACCATCATTTCCAGCGGTTTATGATGTGGGGGTTCAATATCAAGATCATAAACTCGACTTTTTTAAAGTGGATACGGAATTTGTACATGGTGAATTTATTCGGTTGAATCGGGCCATTACGGGTGCCCAATACAAGTTTAAAGACGATCGCAGCCAAGTGGCCTTGGCGTTTGGTCAAGAACGGTCCACATTAAAAAAGTTTGAGTCGTTTGGAAATGGTCGGCGGCAGTATTCGGTGGGGGTTCGACCCATTTTATCTGGATCGGTACGTGTTTGGGTCAATAATACGCCTCAGGCAGAGGGATCGGATTACAGTGTCAATTATTTTGATGGCGAAATTACCTTTACCACTGCCAAGTCGACAACCGATTATATTCAAATTGTGTATGAGTTTACCAATCCGATCGAGGATTTTATCCCGGTATTATCCCGCAAAGATTTTTTAGGGGCTCAATGGTTGTGGCAACAAGGTAAGCGGGTTGTCAAAACACTCGAGACCACACGGGCAGAGGAGGTTTTTTTAAGCAAAGATGTGAGTGAAAATGGGTTGATTAAGCTCAATCAAAAACCCATTGTTTTGGGTTCGGAAACCTTGTTAATGAATGGGGTATCCATGACCCGAGATTTGGATTACATCATTCGAAGTCGGCGAGGTGAAATTCAACTCATTCGATCGCTCCAATCAACGGATCGATTGGTGATTCGTTATGAATCATATATCACCCAAGCGGTGGACCAAATTTTGATCGGCCGAAATGCGAATGGACCCTACCAATTAGAAGCCACGCCATTGGTTGAAGGTAGCTTGGTGGTGCGGGTCAATGGCCAGCTTAAAACCGAAATTAACGATTATAATATTGATTATGAAACGGGACGATTATCTTTTTTATACAGCATCCCTTACCCCAGTATCATATCGGCAAAGTTTGAGGCCATTCGGGTTAAAACCACCGAAACGGGCATGAGTCAATCTCCCCTATCAATGGGGGTCACGTTTTTGCAACAGGCGGTTAATACCGATGGAAATGGGCAAATTTTAAAAGTAAATCAGGAAGTTCAAGCCCCGTCATCTAATCGTTTTTACCTGAATAACAACCCCATCACATTACCGGAGCAAGTGGATATTGTGGTGGATGGGGTACCAGCTCCGGCTGGGGCGGTGACATTGGTAAATGCCCATCGGGGTGAATTTTCGGTTGCTGACGCCTATGTAGGTAAACCATTACAAATCGCATACAGTTATCGTCGTTCGTATCAAACCACGGCGGTATTAATGGGGACGGGGGATAAAGTATACCAGCACAATATCAATTTTAATTTAAAAGAATTACCAATGAAATTTTTAGGATTAAGAAAATTGAGGGTGTTTAACGGCTTGGTGGATGAAGAATTACAGATAAATCAAGATTTTTCGATTGATTATGGGGCCAATGGAATTGATGTGGTGATTACTTTTTATAAAGAGGGGGATATTAACCCCAATTCGAATATGAGGTCGAGTCGAAAACAATATCCCTATAAAGATCAACGAATAACATTGGTGTACGATTATGCTCCGGAAGTGGGGGCCAATAGTGGTCGATTGGTGCAGAAGCAAATTGGGGTAAGTTTGGGTACCCAATTAACCGACGCATGGCGGGTTGATTTTGAAGTATCAGGTGCGGATAATAATTTTAGCAAGCCACGTCGATCAACCGAAATAACGGTGAATGGAAATGGGGCGAGTGGTCCGTATGGGTTAGGAAAAACAAATGTTGTGGATTCGTCGGAGTTGGTATTTATCGATAATGTGCCGATGGCCCGTGACCAAGATTATATGATTAATTATCAACAGGGAACCATTCGATTTTTAAACGTGGTACCCCAATCCAACCATACCATTCGGGTGTCTTTTTCGTATGTGGATATGGAGGCAAGCACCTCGGCAGGGGAGGTACAGGCCATGAAATTTGTCGGTAAAATGGCCACCTCATATCAAATTGGGGATGTTCAATTTAGGGGGGATTTTAAGACCATTGATCGTGATTATAACCCCCTTTCCCCGATTCAAGACAGAAAGGGGACCACATCATTTGGTGGGGGGATGGAATACCGAGTCGGGGGGGGATTTTTGAGTATGGATTACCGGCGTCGAGATGAAGAATTACCTCGTGCCAATCATGAAAAAGCGGTATTTAACCATATGGATGATTTTTTTATTCAAGGCCAGATCACCCCTTTGCCGGGGTTTGGGGTGTATCAGAATGTTAGGTACACATTAAATACCCAAGATCCAGTTGGTACCTCCCCCAATACGTATTTGATTGACAACGATTTGTTAGCGGCGGAGACTCGGGTAGATTTTGGTCCATCCGATCAAAAAACCCAATTTCGTCGGAGTTATACCCATAGTATGGATGGGGTTAAAGATGGGTTTAATCAGCGGTCCGTGATTACCGATGGGTTTGACTTATCGGGGTTATATACCATTACACAGTGGTGGGGAGTGGAGGTTGCCAATTTTAGGCCAAAATACAATCAATCGACGACGTTAGAGTATTTTAATACGGCTCAATCCCCGATTGGGCTCACCAAAAATCACCGTTCATTGTGGGGGTTGGATAGTGACATTAAGCCTTTTAGAGGTTGGGATATTACATTTAGTACCCAATCGGAAGAATCATATAGCGAAAGCAATGGTAAACAAAGTACCCCGAATCAATTAATAAATATGCGGATTCGATCGGTATTGGTGCCACAATCGTGGGTTAATATTTCGAGTGGGTATTCATTAGAGAATCAATACAGTGCTTTATTGGGTCAAAAAGGTCGAAAAAGCACGGCGGCGGATTTGTCGATTGACCGCTTCTCGATGCATGGAATGTTAACCAATTGGGGTGGGGATCCGCAAAGTGCTTGGGTATCGGTATGGGACAATTCCGTTTTTCAATTAAATTGGGATGAGCGTGTGACGGTGGAAAATAATGATCAGAATATGACCAAATCGACCGGTCAAGGGGTGAGTTTAAAATCCTTTTCACCAATGAAGTGGATAAGCTTTCCCGAATTTTCGATTGTGAAGCAATTGAATCAATCGTTGCTTCAGGGAACCTCTCAAACCTATTTTAAAACCACGACGTATCGAGATTATGAGCTTAAGACGGGGAGAATGACCATTGATCTTCCCTTGCCGGTACTCAATCATATGGTGTATCGCTTGGATTTATCTGAAAAAAATGAGTTTAATCAGAGTGAACGTACGGTGGTTGGCGCGACGGGAAATCGCACCAGTGAGTGGACGCCATCTTCAAAGCGGGTGCAGGGATGGGTATTTCGTCCGACGCCCTTTTCATTTCCGTGGCCCATTTCAATTGACGGAATTCCGTTGGTGTCACAGTTACTGAAATTGAATGTTAGCAATCCGGAATTATCGTTGGATGAATCCTTTGAGTGGCGAGATAGTCGCAAGCAGGATGTGGCATTGTATGATGGGGCCACGCCCAGTTTTATCCAAGATTTTGCGTCGATGCAAATGAAGTCCATTCGACTTGGTGGCACATTATGGAATTGGATATCGGGGGCTGGGACGTTACGAGAAACGGAAGATTGGTTTAGCCGAAATGTGTTGCAATCAAACCAAGGGGTAACCTATCGGGTGTCGAATGAATTGGGAACATCGGCAAGGGTGCCATTCCCCTCTTTTTTTGGATTGGTGATTGATGTATCAGGCACATATACGTTGGGAAATTTGGCCCAATACCGAAGCCCCAAGTTATCGATTCTTAAAGATGAGTTAGTGAGTCCGATAATTCGGAATAATCCCTTGTTATTTACCGATGTAACAGAAAAGGAATCATCGTTAATATCGGGGGTAGTGGTGGTGAATCCGTTTATTAATTGGATTGCGATTAAAGGGGGCTATTCGATCAATCGGATTCAGGAAGGCAATGAAACACCGGTAGTAAAGACGGTCACCTTATTTTCGGATGAAACCATTACGGCTGGCACGTCGTTTACATTATTTTCTGGGTTTACGATTGGCTATGATTATTCAATGAAGTCATCTCGGGTGGGCAATGCACCGGCGCAGCCGGGGTATACGGGGGTAGCGGCGGTATCATACACGCCATTTCGGTCTGAGTTTTTTAATGTAACGGCGACTTATACACGTACGGATTCGTGGGGGATACAGTTGAATACATTACAACAATCCGAATTTTTACGTGGAACAGATGATTTGATTCGAACGGAATTGGTGCAGCGGAGTGATACGGTGCATGTGGGTAATTTAAGTTTAAATATTATTATACCCATTACCGGTAATCCGTATATACGAAACTTTACGTTAACAGGTGAGGGATATATTAAAATATTAACCAATAACTTAGATCCGGTGTACCGAAAATATGGGTTGCCTGAATTTAGTTATGATGTGTCGGGAGTGGTGATTAAGGGGACGTTAAATTTTTAAGCAGGGTGAGGGGGTGACATGTGGGGGCTGCGCACCCAGCCTCGTTAATGGGACAAAGGAACTTGGAACCCCATAAAATGGGGTATTTTAAAGGGTGTTCCCTAGCTATTGGGATGCCAAAGGGCACAGCCCGTAAGGCTGGCTTTGGGGGTGCTACACCCATGGTGGTTTAGTGAGGAGTATGGGGGGGGACGCCTTCACATTAAAATCACGCTACAACTTATTATACCCTCGGTATCCATTCCTTCATTACCCCACTCAACCACTGCCACCCCAACCCCCAATCAGATTGTAACATTGCCATCGGAATTGCCGGGCATGACTGCCGATGCCGGCGTCGAATTGGAACCACCATACACCCCTTAATGGATTGATACCGATGAATAAAGTCTAATTCATCACGATGCCACTCATGTGCCAATCCATAGGTAATTAAAAAGCGAGCCTGAATACCTCGTGCCAATTCATGAATATCTGGGAGCCAACCCACCGTTAAAGGGGTACACCATGTGTGTAGACTCATCCGTAACGACTGATTCGACTCGGTTAACCACCTTTCAATATCCAAATACGCATCACAACCTGTATACGTTCGGTATTCATTCGCATCGGGATACGGTAAATACAGCACCACTTCATCCACATACGATTCAATCTGCCGTAAGCTTTCTTCTCCATATCCAATTGGTGTCCAAAACCGGATATAAATTCCCTCACTTTTTAATAAAGTGAGTAAGGCTGGTAATGCCTCAAATAACAAGGGATCCCCACCCATGATATTATACACTTGCGTGATTGGGTATTCATCAAAAAATTGCCCCGTTTGAATCAGTTGAGTCAGGTGATGAGAGGATAAATGAGGAGCATCCAATTCCCACCACCGACACCCCAAGCAGCGAATACTACAATGAGTGGTTAATACCAAGTTTGTTCGACTCACCACATCGTGATGGGTTAACCACATATTACCACCCACAATATGGTGTCACCCATCCCTCGCTATCCATCGTGAGGGGATGAGTCGGATAGGGCCAATGCATCTTTAATGAGCCAATAAAATCCAAGTGAAATCCCAATCCCTGTACAAATGAGCAGGGTATATGACGGCCATTGGTATTCTTTGACCAAAAAAAAACCTGCCCCAAACCCAATAATAATCGGGCTCGTCATCGCCCCAATAAGGCGGGAAGCGAGTCCCATAACCTGACCTAATGATTGTGGCGAAGATGGCATGATGCTCCCTTTCTGATTATAAAAAACAGTCGAATGTGTTAATGGGTTTTTCCACCATCCACGCTCAGTTAAACCTGTCGAACCCGAATGGGGGGGTGATCATATGGATGAATAGATGGTCACGGATCCCCGTTGCATGAATAAACCATCTAAGTCATAAAAGGTTCGAGTTGCAGGCAACATCATATGAACCCCCACTTCCCCAGCTAGCGTGAGCAATACCCAACCACTATCCACATCCCCTGTTGCCATTACCTCGTCGCGGTTTTTAGCATAGTGTTCGGCGCAAAACTTAGCCAATGTATCTCGTAACGACCGTAAATGAGTGGTGTTGCTCACACTGGTCACCACACTGGCTTCCTCGAATAAGGGATGGGTAAAATGATAGACTTTAACGTCATGGGCTTTGTGATCCACACAAAATGTGGCGATGGTATGAATCACGGTTGATGGTTTGGTCTTATTGGTTTTTGTCATGGGGTTACCCCGGCCTTTCTGGGTAATTGTCCCCAATCTTTTCCGACTACAATAGTGGCATCAATGGTCTTTTTAGGACGGTTATAGACAATAATTTTAGATGGATCGATCCCCAATGCATGGGCCATCGCCACACTTGAATCGACCTGATTTCGCCAATCCACCAGCAAGGTATTGCCATATTTGAAACTACCCGCATTCCCGGTTCGGGATACCTTAAAGCCTAACTTCTTAAGGTTGGCCGCAGCCTGATTGGCCTGACCCGGAATTCCCGTTCCATTTAATACTTCAACCACCATTTGTTTTTTGATGACTTTAACTTTGTCCTTTGCTTTCTTACTTTTAATCACGGCCAAATCCGTTTGTTGGGCCACCCGATTGGCTTCTTTGAGGGTGACCGTTCGACGTTCATCTGTACTGGCGGATCGGTCGGCCGTTTTCACTTTTGCCATTAACATATCTTGCTTGACGTCCAAACCCAATAATACACGGTCTACCGATTGATCCATCTGGCTAATATCCGGCTTCCAAAAACTAACCCCTTCCATCAAAATGGCCGACCCAGGGATGGTTCCCATATCAATGCGTTCAGCATGAAGGGCATGACGGAATTGGACCACCATGCCAGTTAATTCTTTGGTAGAGAGATCGGAATCAAAGGATTGACTGAGCTTGGTGACAATACGAGGTAAATTGGCGTCATCACCTAATTCAACAATTCGGTTCGCCACCGAATGGACAAACCCCTGTTGCCGGTGAATACGCCCCAAATCTGAATCTTGATCATGTCTAAATCGTAAATATTGAACGGATTTATCCCCATTTAATACTTGTTTCCCTTTTTTTAGCTCAATATATAAATCACCAGCTGCATCCACGTAATACATGTTTTTAGGAACCGTTACGACCACCCCGCCCAACTGATCGACCAAGTGCTGAACCCCCGTTAAGTTGACTCGGATATATCGGTCAATGGGGATATTCATAAATTCCATGACGGTTCGTTTTAATAATGAAATACCCCCAAAGGCATAGGCATGGTTAATTTTAGTGGGGCCAATACCCGCCACATTCACGCGGGTGTCCCGTGGAATGGACATCACACCCACCCTGTTTTTCGATGAATCCAAATGTAACACCATAATGGTATCCGATCGTTGAATGCCATTGGTGCCATCCACGCCCACCACCAAAATATTAACCCCATCTAACTTGGTTTTGGGCATTAAAGCCAACACCACTTCCAATACCAAGGCACGGCTTATCATACTCGCCAACACAAAAGCCCAAATTAAATAGGCAATTAATAGATAGATGGGGAATCGCACCATCCGACCGGCCCATCGGTTGCGATGTAATTGGTACCAAACATAAAAACGTTTTATATAAAACAAGGGTTTATTCATAATCTGACTCTCATATAACTTCAATAATGGACTTTGACACCGAAACCCCGAGTTGTCCACACACCCAGTTATAGCAATCAATGGTAAATGGATGAATGGGGAGTCCTCGACGTAACAGATCGTGGATTGAGGACCCCACCACCGCAAGGGTGGCGTGTTGAAGATTGGACTGGGCCAACTCAGCAATCATTTGACGATTGCCAAATGGACGCTGAGGTTCAATATAATCAGCCACAAATAGCACCTGTGTCAAACAAGACATGCAATCTCCCCCCGTTGTATGCCAATAAATCGCCTCTAAAACACCCTCCAATGGGGTAATCGGAAGTGAGTTGATCCACGCAGGTCCAACCAAGGCGTGCCAAACGGCGGGATAGCTTTCCCATACATCGGTTAATGAATCTGAAATGGAATGAGGCAATGTACTGGGTGAAAATGGTTTCGCTAAATCATGTAATAAACCAGCTTGATAGGCAGCTTGCGAATCGAGATTCCAATGAATGGCCAATTCGTACGCCGTATGAGCAACCCGTTGGCTATGTGCCAGCCGAGAGGGGGATAGATAACGGCTCAAGAGTGGTTGTGCTTCCAAATCCAAGGCGTGAATCATGCGTGGGGGTCTCCGGATGAGAGGATGCCATATTTTTTTGCTTTGTTATAAAAGGTGGCCCGTGTAATCCCCAATGCTTTGGCTGTTTTGGCAACATTCTGTCCCGTTTGAAGATAGGCTTCCGAAATGGCCTTGGCTTCCATCACATCCAAAGGAATAATCGCGGAGGGGGTTGGGTGGGGCGCCGGCAACCGAGGGACCGATGCAGCAGGCCCCACCGATAGCATGTGGGGCAAAATGGGGTTGCCTTGTGCGGTGATTAAACCTCGCAGCATGGTATTTTCGAGTTCTCGAATGTTACCGGGCCATGGTTGCTCACATAGCCATGTTTCGGTTAACGGACTGAGTGAATGAAAGGGAATCCGGTATTGTTTGGAAAATCGTTGTAAGAAATAAATGGCCAGCGGCACAATATCTTCGATACGTTCGGCCAAATCCGGTAACCGAATGGGATAAACCATTAATCGATAATACAAATCAGAACGAAACCCACCGGTTTCCATGGCACGACTTAAATCGCGATTGGTGGCTGCAATCAATCGAACATTCAGGGGAATGGCCTGTTGCCCACCCACCCGGACCACCTCTCGATTTTGGATCACCCGTAACAAGGCCACTTGCATATCCAACGGCAATTCCCCAATTTCATCTAAAAAGAGGGTGCCATGTTGTGCTTGTTCAAATTTACCTGGTCTGGATCGGTCTGCACCCGTAAATGCACCCTGTTCAACCCCAAATAATTCAGATTCAATTAATTCTCTTGGAATGGCACCACAATTGACTGTAACCAATGGGTGGTTGCGCCGAGAAGATTGATGATGGATTAAACTAGCCAAAATGTCTTTGCCTGTACCAGTATTCCCCAATAACATCACCGTAATATCGGTTTCTAAAATGAGCCCAATGGCACGATAGATGGGTTGCATGGCCAAGCTATTACCAATTAAGGGAGCCATGGCATCATCAAACGGGGTATGTCGTTGGATGGGGTTCGGAAATCGGATTTGAATATCCGATAACCAGTCGTCCAAGCGGGATAGTCGGGTTGAGTCGGACATGGGCCCTAACCAATCGGCGGTGCGTTGTATAAATTGGAGCCACTCACGAGATAAACCCTTATTTTGCATCAGGTCAGCCATTTCTTTTAGATAAAGGGTTTCGGGATGGCGGGTCACGACTGATTCCCCATTATTGAACCAACTGAATGCGTTGGCCCGGCACAAGCTGATCGGCGGGAATGGATAAATGATCGATGGTTGCCAAGGCAATTTTTCGGAAAATGGGTATGGCCACTGTACTACCATAAATACTTTTGCTAGGTGAATCAACAATCACCAAAATCACCACACGCGGAGATTGTACAGGAAAAAAACCAATAAACGATGCAATATATTTACCTGGTTCATAGCCAATCCCGCCCACGCGTACTTTTTGAGCGGTTCCCGTTTTGCCACCAACGGAATAACCGGGTATCTGGGCAGCGGTAGCCGTTCCTTTTTTAACCGTATCGGCCATCATGGATTGAATGGTTTTTGCTGTTTGAGTGGATATAACGCGCCCCTTGTTTTGAATGGGAATGGATTGCATCGCCAATGAATGGGGCTGATTAATTTTCCAAATCAATCGGGGTTTGACGCGAAATCCATCATTGGCAATGATCGAGACAGCCGCAATCATTTGAATGGGGGTGACGGCCACTCCCTGACCAAATGAAATCATGGCGATGTCAGGTTGACTCCATTTGGACACGTGGTTAAGAATACCCCTTGATTCAGCGGGCACTTCAATATTGGTTCGTTCCCCAAATCCAAATTGGGTGATGTAGTCATAAAAGCGTTGATGACCCACTTTCATCGCCAATAATGACGTCCCCACATTTAGCGATTTTTCAATAATTTCACTCACACTTCTGGAATCTGTTTCACCGGCTTCACGGCCATGGGCTTCACGAATGGTTCGCCCCCCAATTTGCATGGTTTCAGGAACATGTAAGATGGTTTGGGGGGACACCAAATTTTCGTTTAATGCGGCCGCCACGGTTACCAATTTAAATACAGACCCAGGTTCATATACATCGGTGACCACACTGTTTTTCCTGATTTCATCCGTGCTATTTCGCCACTGATTTGAGTCAAATGATGGGCTATCCACCATGGCCAAAATATCGCCTGTTTTGGGGTCCATAATAATCGCTTGCCCACCGGCCGCCCCATTTTCGGCAATCCCCTCTTCCAGGGCTTTTTGAGCCACATATTGCAAATACGAATCGATGGTGATGGTAATATCCCCCCCATGCATGGCTCGTCTGGTTTCTCTCTTTCCCGTCACCAATCGATACCCCAGTGGGTCGCCCTCTAACATAATACGACCAGGGGCCCCTTGTAAGGCCCGATCAAATTGATATTCAATCCCACCCAATCCTTGATTATCGATACCAACAAACCCCAACACATGGGCCAATAACTCTTGTTGTGGGTACACCCTCAAATCTTCTTGAACAAAATTAAGTCCGGGTAGGGCCAAATCTTTCAAAGATTTTGCCATGGTATCGGTTAATTTTCGCTTGATCCAAACAAACGCCAATTGATTATCGATGAGCGCCAATATTCGATCGGGATGCTGACCTGTAATGTCAGCCACTTGTTTGGCAAATTGGGGTTTATTTTGAATTTGTGTTGGAATGGCATAGGCCGAAAAAACGGGTCGCGAAAAGGCAAGTGGTATTTGATGGCGATCGAGAATGTTGCCCCGATTGGGAAAGATTGTAAATACTTTATTAATTTGATTTTCAGATTTTTCTAAATAAAAAGGGTGCTTAATCACTTGTAAATAGAGGAGTCGGAGCACAATGATGCCCATAAATATGACAATGCCTAAAAACAAATAATTAAGGCGTTTTGGTGAGGGTGAGTTGGGCATGTGGAATAATCGTGTTAACGATGGTGGGGCGATGCATCCCCATATCAGTTGCAATGGCATCCACCCGAGACAGCCGGGTTTCATTGAGGAATTGGGCCCTCAAATCCCTATTTTCATCTCGCACAATTTTGAGTTGGCGGTGTAGTTTTTGGATTTTATCGTTGAGCGGGATGGATGCGGTATTTAGCCATAGCCCCAACCCCATAAATAAGGCTGAAACAACCAGAATCACCCCATATAATCGCCGTCTTCGTGTTTGTTGTAATGGTGCCATGATTTCATAGTTTACCAGACGATCGATCAAGTGATATAGTCTTAAAATCCATTTTAAATGGGTTTAGCGGGATTAGCTCAGTTGGTAGAGCGTCTGCTTGCCAAGCAGAAGGTCGCCAGTTCGAATCTGGTATCCCGCTCCAGCGCTTTGGTTGGTTGGGGTACTATCATTGTAAGGCGACTGTGTGAATGGGGAGGCGTTTTTGTGGGCTCAAAATCGACGGGCATAAGAAAGATCCAGTGGGGGGCATCGAGTGGGATGGACGTTGTTGTAATACATCCAACATAAGGGGTATGTTTTAACAAAATGGGGGTAGATCAGCGATGGTGTATGTAACTTTTAATTAACAAATAACACATCATGCAGTAAATTAATGGGGCTAAGCTGTTCCAGCGTGTTGCAAATTGGGTATATTAATTTAAAAGGACTGAACGAATATGAGTGTATTGTCGGAAGTTAAAAATGAGAACAAATGGGTATTTGAAATCGAGGTGCCCAGCGATTTAATTCATGAATTAATTGGTAAGAAACAAAATGAGATTCGAGCTGAGCTTGAAATACCTGGGTTTCGCAAGGGGAAAGCACCCGATGAGGTTATAAAGTCAAGATTTGGAGACTATTTTGGGGTTCAAGAAGGTTTAGAATGGGCGGTGGATGTAACCTGTCGAAAGGCGATAGTTGAGCGGCAATTGAATGTGGTTGGGCGTCCTGAAATTACAAAAATGGGGGAATACAAGCCATCGGAATCTTTGGCCATTACGCTTGAAGTTGAAGTGTTGCCAGAGGTGGTTTTGGGAACGTATAAAGGGTTGTCTTATTCGGCCACCCTGACGCCGGTTACCGATGACGATGTGTCGCAGACGTTGGCCAATTTGCGTGAGCGTTTTGCGACTCTTGAATTGGTTGATTCCCCTATTCAAATTCAGGATATTGCGGTTGTATCCATACAATCACAGATACAAGATGGACCCGCGGTTGAGTCTTGGACGAATCCAAATGGCGGTATTAGGGTGGGTAGCGGGTTGTTTGGGGAGTCTTTTGATCAGGCATTAATCGGGAAGGTGGTAGGCGATACCTTTCAGGTGGTGGATACCTTTGCCGATGATTTTCAATTTGCCGAGGTTGCGGGCAAAACAGTCGTAATGACTGGTTCTATTAAGGAGGTTAGATCCCGTAAGGTTCCGGATGTTTTTACAGAGGCCATGCTGTCCCAGCTTGGTGTGAGTGATGAGGCGGCATTAACCCAAAATTGCCGTGATTACCTAGAGCAAGACGCTCAAACAACCTTTGTTAATCAACGATTGGAACAATTAATGGATCAGGTCGTTTCTGGGATGACCATTACCGTGAGTGATACCTTGCTGAATATGGAATTAGACGCCATGGTTGCGGCAGAGGAAGAGCGGTGTAAAAAAAGAAATACCACATTAAATGATGAGTTAAAGAAGGCAAACCAGACCCTTGATGCTTGGCGAGAGTCCTTGAAAGAAACGGCCCTTATACGGGTGAAAGCTGGGTTGGCCTATTCTAAAATTGCCGAACTTGAGGGGTGGACGGTAACCGAAGAGGAGTTGGTGGCGTTTATTGGGAAACAAGATCCCAAATTATCTGAATTCCAAATTAAACAAATGGTAGAAAAGGGTGATATGCGACAGTTTGTTGGCTTTTTAATACGAGAGAAAGCCATTAAGTTGTTGGTAGAATCGGCCGTTCATGTGGTGCCATCGTCGCCTGAAGCGGCTTAATTGGTTGTGATGTAATCAAACAGTAAGGAGTTAAAAATGGGATTGGTACCAATTGTTGTAGAGCAAACGGGTCGTGGTGAGCGATCGTATGACATTTATTCTCGACTGCTTAAAGAGCGGATTATCTTTTTGTGTGAACCCATTGACGACCACATTGCCAATTTGGTCATTGCGCAATTGTTGTTTTTGGATGCGGAGGATTCGGAAAAAGAAACCTACATGTATATTAACAGTCCGGGTGGGGTGGTAACCGCTGGGTTGGCGATTTATGACACCATGCAATATGTCAAAACAAAAGTATCGACCATTTGTTTGGGTCAAGCGGCTTCAATGGGGGCTGTATTGTTGGCGGCGGGTGAGCCAGGGCGACGATTTGCCTTGCCAAATGCCAGAATTATGATTCACCAACCGTTGGGTGGTGCGCAAGGTCAGGCAACAGACATAGAAATTCAAACCAAAGAAATATTGCGGTTAAAACGATCTTTAAATGAAAATTTGGCGAATCATACCAAGCAACCGCTCAAACAAATTGAAAAAGACACGGATCGGGATTTCTTCATGAGTGCCGAAGAAGCGGTTAAGTATGGGTTGATTGACAAAGTCATTCAGTCGAATCCATTAAATCGGTGAAATTACCTGTTTGTTCGTTTTGTGGCAAAAGCCAAATGGATGTAAAGGCCCTTGTAACGGGCCCAACTGCCAATATTTGTGACGAGTGTGTGGTGACTTGTAATGAGGTCATCGGGATTGAGGTTCAATCTGAGGATTCGGTTATAAATCCGGCAATAGCGATAGCTTCAGACTTGGTTGTGCCCAGTCCCAAAGAGATTTATCAGCACCTGAATGAGCATATTATCGGGCAAGATCATGCCAAACGTGTGTTATCGGTGGCGGTATACAATCATTATAAACGGATTAAGCACGCCCCTGCGGATGGGGATATTGAACTACAAAAAAGTAATGTCTTATTGGTGGGCCCTACTGGTACTGGTAAAACATTATTTGCCCAAACCTTAGCCAAATTATTGGATGTACCATTTGCCATTGCGGATGCGACGACCCTAACCGAGGCGGGGTATGTTGGGGAAGACGTTGAGGGAATGTTATTTAGATTGATTCAGGTGGCTGACCATAACATTGAACGGGCACAAATGGGGATTATTTATTTAGATGAGATTGATAAAATTTCGAGGAAATCGGAAAACCCATCCATTACCCGAGATGTATCAGGCGAGGGCGTTCAACAAGCATTATTAAAAATGCTTGAGGGGTCATTAATGAATGTGCCTAGTAAGGGTGGAAGAAAGAATCCACAAGGTGACTTTTTATCGATTAATACCAAAAATATTTTATTTATCACGGGTGGCGCGTTTCACGGAATTGAGCCCTTGATTCGACGTCGTATTCAGCAACAACGATTTGGCTTTTTAAGCGATCAGCAACAATCGTTGGGTGAGGTAAACGTATTTGAGCACATACAATACGAAGACTTGCAACAATTTGGGTTGATACCGGAACTAATTGGGCGCTTACCGATTGTTGCCCCACTACATGAATTAGATCAAGATGCCTTGATTCGTATTTTAGTGGAGCCCAAACATGCGTTGGTGAAGCAATATCAATTTTTATTATCCATTGATGGGATTCAATTGGATGTCACCGATGATGCCTTGGTAGCGATTGCCTCCCATGCCATCAAGAAAAAATTAGGGGCGCGTGCCTTAAGAAGTATTTTAGAGGGGATTATGATGCCCATTATGTTTGAAATGCCTGGGTCGGGTCAAACCTCAGTTACCATTGATCGCGAACGGGTGGATGCCTATTGTAGCCATCCGATTCATTCAAATGTCCCCTAACCAGCTGTCATTACCCGTTCCAATGACCCTATTGGCACTGGTAGCAGGGGAATTGGATCAAATGAATTGGGAGGTTGATAGCCTCGACGAAATACGTACTATCTTTAAACAGGATCCTTATTTTGAAAATAGTGCACATCACCAAAACCCGCAAGCGGTTCGTTTGGTACAGTTGGGGTATTTGTCGGTGTTAACCATGGCGGGCGGGGTTGGTGCCCCTGCGGTTCGACGGGTGCTAGTTCAGGGTGCGGATGTCCAGATTATATGGGCATCTCAATGGGTGAATACCTTTATGTTAGGGGTATGGGATGAGGATGTTGTGCAATTTGTAAGGGATGTCAATCAGCAGGTTTTGTCATCGGCCTATCAAGGGGGTGGGGTGGGTATGTTAAGGATGATCCAAATTCGGTTGCGATATTACCAAGGGATTTTGGATGCGTTGATTCGCTTTTATGGTACCTTACACGAGGGTGTCGATCGGGGGGAATTGGATTCAAGAATGGACCCCATGTTGTTGGGGGTGGTGGCAACGCATCTTCCCTTAGAGGAAACCAATGCCATTTTATCTTTGGCCAATCGCCATTTAAATGAATCGGTTTTTCAGCCGGTGATTAGCCCCGATATGGCTACGCTACAATTGGCTATGGTACTGGATTTAGCGAGCCAATGTGATGACCAAAACAGGGGACATTTGATTGAAGAAGCGGTGATACCTGTTCTAAAGCGGTGTTTTGAAACCCCCCATATTACACAATTCGTGCGAGAATCATTGGCCCGTGATATGGCCACCATTCAGGGAATGGCACATTTTTTTAAGGGGGTTGATTGTGTTTTGGAACGGATTGCGGCATGATTCATCTATCAGATATTGAGCGGGTATTGCAACATTCATTGAATCCCTCTTATTTAAAACTAGAGGATGATTCGGCATCTCATGCGGGGCATTACCAAGGCAACGGGGGAGTGACCCATCTGACGGTGTATATTCAATCCCCCCAACTGACTGGGTCCAGAGTGGCACAAAACCGAGCTGTGATGCGGGTGTTGCAGCCCTTTATCGAGCAAGGGTTACATGCGGTGAGCATTCGCATGCTACCCCCGTTGGCCCCCACCCAATGACTCGCCGATTGACTACAGATGCCATGGTTGAACTTGAGCGGCATCGACTATTGCGACGGAACGGGCATGGTTGCGTGGAGATGGGTTTATAGTACAATTCAACCATGTCATTGACTGCGATGGAGCCCCCCTGCCAATTTTTGCCCCGAGATCAAAGCTGCCATAAACATTCAGTGGGCCGTGTGGTGGGTATTGGGGGTGATATGGGGATGGAAGGCGCCATTTGGCTGGCTGCCCTGGGCGCACTTAAAACGGGAGTTGGCTTGGTGAGTGTATTGGCCTCTCCGGTAATGATGACCCAAATACCTTATCCCGAGGTGGTCAAAGTGCCCCAGCCGCTGACCTCCCCAGAGTGGGCGGTATGCTTGGATCGATTGGCACCCCATGCCCTGATCATTGGCCCCGGCATAACGGATTATTCCCCCATTCCTGTCGCCGCCATATTGCATTGGGCCATTCAAGCCAACTGTCCAACCGTGGTGGATGCAGGGGCCATGGCCACCGTGGTCTCCCATCATCTGGGGGCGTCTCATTTTATACTGACCCCCCACCATGGGGAGTGGACCCGTTATCAGATGGCTCAATCGGCAGCAGTTGCGGCATGTGTGCTGGTCAAAAAAGGGAGCCCATCAACGGTATGTTGGGGGAGGGAGGAATGGCGGTGTCCAGCTGGGAATCCGGGTATGGCATCAGCTGGAATGGGGGATGTGTTGGCTGGCTGTTTGGGTGGGATGTTGGCCCAATGGCGAGATCGTGACCTCATCGATCGGGTTAAAGCGGCTGTATGGGCCCATTCTCATGCCGCAGATGGGTTGGCGACATCGATCCCAGTTGGGTATTTGGCATCGGATGTGGCCATGGCGTGTCCATTGGCCATCGCAAAGATGATGACACCATGAATCGGGTGAACCATTCGAATTGGGAGCCCCTGTTAGTGGCGTTAGATGCCATTTCGTTACCTGATATTGGGCTGATGCCCTTTTCAGAAGCGGATATTTTGGATTATTTTAATGACCCTTCTCAATTTGGGTTGCCACTGAACAAAAAAAAGGGTGCAGGTATTTTGTATGGGGTGGATCATTGTCGGTTGCGTCGGGCCGTGGTGAATTCCGGAACAGATGAAGATCGAACCCATCGACTGACCCAAAAATTATTGGCTAACGGTGTTTTGAACCTCATTTCCGAATATTTGGGAACCCCAGTCGGCGTGGGGGATGTGGTGGATGTTCAAGATATTGGCATGGCTCACGCTGTATTCCGTATCACAATAACGGGGGGAACCAGTGTGGTGGTGAAGCAAGAGGCCCATCCCAATCAACCCTATTATCAGGACTTGCTGAAAGAAATGGGGTTTCCATTTATTCGAGCGGTTCATGTGGCCCCGTCAGCCCAGTGGCCATCGGGCTATGAACTGAGTGATTGGGTGGAAGGGGTATCCTTTAGTGATTATTTATTTGGGTCGGGTGCCGTGGTTTCCAGCGAGGAAATGGGTCGCTATATTCAATCCTTGGCGTGGCATGCGGCATTGGGGGATATGATTGGACGTGAAGACCGGCACTTAGAAAATTATATTTGGGACACCCAACATCAGCACATTATACCGGTGGATACCGCCGCTTTGTTTGGATTGGGAAATGAATCGTGGGTATTTTAATA
>SXXA01000118.1 GCA_005791325.1 Actinomycetota bacterium
ATCCAATTAAGTACCCCCAAACACAAGCCTCCCAGACCCAATGCCAGATTCATTCGTTGTCGTATTAGCTGAATATGCCCCAACCACTCGGTTATTAAGGGTTGTATGTTGAGTGGTAATCGCCCTATGCCCCGATGTACCCATGACAACTGGGGAAGGATCATCACCCCCACGCCAATACATATAAACAAGGATGCCCCAAATAGAACGGCCATTCCCACCCAATTTGCCACCGCCCCCCCCACGTGATGCATCCACCACCATCCAATGGCCCCCAACCCAGCGATGCTGAGCCCATCTAATAAGCGATCCATTAGCACCCACGTTGCCCCCAAGCCAATGGGAACCCCACCCCGCTTTAACATCCCCAACTTAACGGCCTCCCCCAATTTCGCTGGCAATAGAACATTCGTCATTTGGCCCACCCACAATGCCCGTAATGACACAGTCCACGACACACGCCCCCCCATTTGACGAATCACCAATTGCCATCGCAAGGCACGGCACGTGGCCATCAGCATACCCGATCCTACCACCACCATCCCCCACCAAGGATGGGGGAGTTGAAGCGACTGCCGATACAATCCCATCATAGATACATCTTTAAACGCGAGCCACGCCCCACCCCCGGCGAACACACAAGCGATTAAAAAGCGAAACCCCCAGCGGATGCTGGGGGTCCAGGATACCCAAAATTGAAACGGGGATGGATTAATAATCCATTCCCCCCATGCCACCCGCTGCTGGCACTTCTTTTTTCTCTTCTGGCTTCTCGGCAATTAGCACATCGGTTGTTAATAACAAGGCAACAACAGATGCTGCATTTTGTAATGCGGTCCGGGTCACTTTGGACGGATCCACAATACCCGCTGCTAACATATCCTCAAAACGACCGGCACGTGCATTAAAGCCAATCCCTGAGGCACTCTTTTTCACTTGATCGACCACAACGGATGCTTCAGCACCGCTGTTTTCGGCAATCCGACGCAATGGCACTTCCAAAGCGGCCGCCACAATTTGCATACCTACTTTTACGTCACCTTGAGCGGTTTCAATGGCTTTTTCTAAAGTTGGAATGGCGTTAACCAACGCAGTTCCACCGCCAGGAATAATGCCTTCTTCTACCGCAGCACGAGTTGCTGATAGGGCATCTTCTACTCGGTACTTTTTCTCTTTAAGTTCTGTTTCAGTTGGGGCGCCTACCTTAATAACAGCCACACCACCAGACAACTTGGCCAAACGCTCTTGCAACTTTTCCTTGTCATACGATGAGTCTGACAATTCAATTTCCTTGCGAATCTGGTCAACACGAAGTTGAATTTTGGTTTGCTCGCCTTTACCTTGTACAAACGTGGTGGAATCCTTGGTGGACTTCACTTTTGATGCACGACCCAAATAGTCTAATGTCGCAGCTTCTAAGGTTAAGCCTTTTTCTTCACTAATCACTTCACCGCCAGTTAAAATAGCGATATCTTCTAACATGGCTTTGCGACGATCCCCAAACCCAGGGGCTTTAATAGCCAAACAGTTAATGGTTCCACGCAACCGATTCACCACCAACGTTGCCAATGCCTCGCCTTCAATGTCTTCCGCCACAATTACCAACCCACGACCAGCTTGCACCACTTTTTCAAGTACAGGCAATAAATCTTTGATGGCAGAAATTTTCTTATCTGTAATCAAAATATAGGGGTCATCCAATGACGCTTCCATGCGATCTTTGTCTGTAATCATGTAAGGTGATAAATAACCCTTGTCGATTTGCATCCCTTCAACCACATCCAATGATGTTTCCATTCCCTTTGATTCCTCAACGGTAATGACCCCATCCTTACCCACTTTTTCAATGGCGTCAGCAATTAAGTTTCCAATTTCCTCGTCATTATTAGCGGAAATCGATGCCACTTGACCAATTTCTGATTTGTTTTCAACTTTTTTGCTATTTTTTCGTAGCCAATCAACCACAACCGTTACTGACTGCTCAATCCCTTTTTTTAATTGAATGGGATTAGCGCCCGCTACCACATTCTTTAATCCTTGACGGAAAATAGCATACGCCAAAACAGTCGCCGTGGTGGTTCCATCACCAGCAACATCATTGGTTTTAGATGCCACTTCGCGAACCAATTGGGCACCCATATTCTCAAAGGGATCTTCTAACTCAATTTCTTTTGCGATGGTCACCCCATCGTTGGTAATGGTAGGCGATCCCCATTTTTTTTCAATCACCACATTGTTGCCATTTGGTCCCAATGTGCTACCTACTGCCTCATCCACTTTCTCGATTCCAGAAAGTAGTGAGCGCCATGCCTCATCCGATTTTTTAAACCGCTTTGCAGCCATCTGATTGCCTCCCTCTATCCTTTTTGTACAGCTAATACGTCGTTTTCGCGAACAATGAGATAAGACTGACCATCAATTTTGATTTCAGTCCCGCCATATTTTGCAAACAATACCACATCCCCTTTTTGCAAAGTCATTGGGATTGGTTTGCCATCATCAGCAATGCGACCAGGACCAACCGAAATTACGACACCCGTTTGTGGCTTTTCCTGAGCGGTATCAGGAATGTAAACTCCAAACTTGGTCACTTGCTCAGCGGACTGAGGCTCAACAATTACCCGATCACCCAGGGGGGCATAGTTGAATTCGCTCATGTCTGCCTCCTTTCATCATGTACGATTATATTTAGCACTCTTTTAACGAGAGTGCTAAAACATTTAACCAGAGGATGGCATCAATGTAAACACCCCATTTTAAAAAGAACCGATCCCACCTAAACTGAAGCGAAGATTACGTTACATGATGTAGCTAGTCGTATCGTGAACAAGGCGAGTTATCTTGGAATCAGCATATCGAGATACCCACTGTAATAGCCCATACGACAGGATGCTGGTCATCACCGTGGGGGTCCAATCGTGTGGGGAAATATGACACCGTCCCCCATTGCAAAAAAATTCAATTAATAATTCTGGACAGGGCGACTCATCGATTAATACCAGATGGGCATCAGGGAAAAAATCATGAATCAAATGAGCCGCATGGTGCGACCATAAATCATACGGTTTCCTCGATATATACACCATATCAATGGGGCTTTGGAACAAATGATCCATGGCTTTAGAAACCGAGTCTTTGAATATAATGTTAATATTGGGAAATTGGGTGGCCATGGACATCAAGGGCGGGCGATGTGGCCCCACCACTAAAAATTGCATAGGCAATTCTGTCACCCATTGCATGGCAACACGTTGAATATCCATTAATTGATCCTGATTCGTTGGCAGCCAATATTGCATCCATTCCGATCGGGCCTTTGATTCAAACCCCAACACCCATTGAACCACATGATGATGCAAGTGGGATTGAAATCCAGCTACCCGTCCCACATGTGTCACATGGCCATACGGATCCATTACCCCCGACAAGCCCGCCTGAATACAGTCACTCAGCATAGATTGTGCCTTGGGCAAGTCATTTAAGGGGCCGCTCCACTGACCAATTAAGGGCAGAGCTGTGCACTGTGTCAATTGAGTAATGGTCATTGAAGGTGTGGCTTCATCGGGGAATAGTGGAATTAAAAGGCCCTCCCAATCAGGATGCCCCATCACCCGATGACAAGGGAACGGATGGGCATGAGGGAACCGTTGCATGACACCCCACCGCTGGCTCTGAATAATGGTTTCATAAAATGTGGGTTGATACATAGTTAATTCTCACTTGCGATGATGGAATGGATGCCACTAACCCAATCGTTATTGGGTATGCAGTAGGGTATGTTACTGGTATCACGGTTTCAAATTGAAAAAAATGACCATGATTAATTGAATATTAAATCTCGGTTGACCAAGGTCCCATTGAATGGGTGCTTTTTATTGATTAAATGGATTGCAACATATCCCTCTTGTTTAGCGTCTATATAACCATCGTGTTGTATTAATTGAATCAATATCAATATATTAAAACAAAGGAGTTATGATGAATTACACCTATTTATTAATCGCCTTATTTCTTGGGATAAGCCCGATTATGGCCAAAGATGCCCCTGTAAAACACGGGCCCCACCATGAGCTCGAT
>SXXA01000119.1 GCA_005791325.1 Actinomycetota bacterium
GAATATCAATAATACCCGAAAAAAATTCCTGTAACTTTTCATTGGTAATCATTCCCAAGTCTGTGGGCAACAATGATTTCTTTTCTTTTTCCACATATCCCCGATCCACAATGGTTGATAAGGTGGGGGCATAGGTGGATGGACGACCAATACCAGATTCCTCTAGTTCTTTTACCAAGGTTGCCTCGGTATACCGTGATGGGGGTTGCGTGAACTTCTGCTGGGCATTGACCGAGGCCAATGTTAACGGGTCTTTTTCAGACAAGGGCGGTAAACGGCGACTTTCCTCCTCATCATCTTGATCTTTACCTTCCATGTAGACCGCACTGAAACCATCAAATAACACCACATGACCCGTTAATTTCAAATACAAAGAGGGATGATTGGCCAAGCTTGCCTCAATGATCACGGCAGTATTTTCAATCTCACAGGGTTTCATTTGACTGGCCACAAAGCGATCCCATATCAACCGGTACAACTTAAGCTGATCGGTGGGGAGGGCTGCTTCCAATGCCTTGGGAGAGCGATCAAGATACGTGGGACGAATCGCTTCGTGGGCATCTTGGGCGGAACCCTTGGTTTTGTATCGATTGGGAGAGTTGGGTAAATAATCGGGCCCATATACATCATTAATATGCTGGCGTACCGATTGCAACGCATCATCGGATACCCGAAATGAATCGGTTCTCATATAAGTAATTAACCCAATGGTATCCGCTCCAATTTGAACCCCCTCATATAACTTTTGGGCCACCATCATGGTTTTTTTAGCCGACCAACCCAATTTTCGTGACGCATCTTGCTGTAAAGTGGATGTAATAAATGGGGGGTAAGGATTACGCTTTTGTTTGGTTTTTTTAATCGACAACACATGGTATTGCGATTGTTCGAGGCGTGTTACCATTTCAGAAGCGGCTGACTCGGTTCCTAGCTCACATTTGCGATCTGGGCTACCCTCCGCTACCAGTTTAGCCACCAATCGATAATCATTTTTATCCAAATCAACCGAGACCACCCAATATTCCTGAGGAACGAACGCACGAATGGCCAACTCACGCTCACAAATTAACTTTACCGCAACGGATTGTACCCGACCCGCACTGAGTCCTTTTCGAATTTTTTTAGATAAAATAGGGCTTAATTTATACCCAATTAACCGGTCAACCACCCGCCTAGCCTGTTGGGCATCCACCAAATGTGAGTTAATGTCACGGGCATTGCCAATGGCATTTTGAACTGCCGTTTTGGTAATTTCATTAAATACAACCCGACGAATTTTTGAGGCAGGGGCATTTAAGGCTTCCTTAATATGCCATGCAATCGCCTCACCTTCACGGTCAGGGTCAGTTGCTAAGTAAATGGTGGGGGCTGTTTTACTCGCATCTTTCAACTTTTTAATAACTTGTGCTTTGTCTTTCATCACACTGTACTTGGGGGTAAAGGTTGAACGACTGGATCCTGTAGTTTGAATGTCAATACCCAAGGTGCGCTCGGGCAAATCACGAACATGCCCAAATGAAGCCAAAATAACATAATTGGGGCCCAAATATTGTGAGATGGTTTTGGCTTTGGCCGGGCTTTCAACAATCACTAAATGTTTACTCATGCCCTGATTATGAGGAGTTCGGTTTTAAATGTCAATCTTAAAATAGTAAAAAGTTGACGTAATAAAATTAAATTCTATGAAAAGACTTTTCAAATACTGATTTCCCCCAAAATATGGCCACTGGGCGACCATGGGGGCAGGTTAAAGGGGTTGGTGACGACAGCAGATCTTGGATGAGTTGATGGGTTTCGGTATGGCTCATCCGTTTACCGGCTTTGATCGCAGCCCGACAGGCCATTCTCTGCAGCCGGTCTTTGTCGTGGCTCAAACGAGTGGATTGAATATCGGGAATGTGACCGATTTCCTCGGCAAATGCCAGAATGGTAGAGAGACTCGTGGGGCCAGACAAGGTAATCGGAATGGCACGAACCAATAAATCTGTTTGCCCAAAATGAGAGATATCAAATCCCAATAGGGTGAGCCATTCAACGGCATCCAACACCTCCCCAGCGTGAATTGGCCAGGGTACAACGTCCGGTATTAAAAGGGGTTGTGTATCAGGGCTATTTTGTGACTTGAGTTGCTCATATAGCAATCGCTCATGGGCGGCATGTTGGTCGATGACCCATACCCCATCGGGTACCTGAACCAATAAATAGGTGTCTAATACTTGCCAGACAGGGGCCGAAAGGGGAACCATGGGATAGGGCAGGGATGGTTGAATGGTGGTATCAAATGAAGGCGGAGTGGGGGACATGAGGTGGGAGAGACGACCCCAATCAGATGGGATTGATGAGGGAGAGGGGGCTGAGTCAGGGTGGGAATCATGATAGGGGGGGATGGTTAAGGGAGCTAAAGTGGCCCGAATGCCATGGGTAATAGCCTCAAATAAATGAGCTGGTTTGGCAAATTTAATATCCCATTTTTGGGGGTGCACATTAATATCCACCTCGTGGTGGGGCATGTCGATCATGACAATCGCCATCGGAAAACGGCCCGATGGAATCACATCGGCATACGCCTGGGAAATGGCTTTGAGCATGGTCGGACTTTTAATCAGACGACGATTGATGGTGGTGATGATTTTGGAGCGATGTTGCAGTGTGACCGTTGGTTGCGTCACCCAAC
>SXXA01000120.1 GCA_005791325.1 Actinomycetota bacterium
AGATTATTCCGGTCATTGTCTCGATATACCCAAATCCGATTAACCCCTTCGCTCGTGGGAGTAAATGATTCAGATTCATTTTTAAGCGTCAGGCGTGTATTGGCATAACTGCCTGATGAATCCAACTTGATCCCAATCATGGGAACTTGAACTTGTCCTTGAATGGTTTTGGTTGGAACCAGAGACGTCACGGCGGTTAATATAACATTTAATGCATCCACCAGCATTACCTTGGCTTCAGGGGTTGGGGTAGCGGGGAGTTGACCACTCAAAGACAGGGCGATGACCTGCCCTGATCTTTCTGCCGAACCCAATATATTTGCAATACGGCTCATTGCAAATACCCCCGAGCCAAACGAAGATAACTGGTTTGCCATAACATGATCACCAACGGTATACACCACATAAAATTGAGTTGCCCCACTGTCAGAATAGGAAAGACTGTTCGGATTAAATTTTGGAATGATAATGGGTCCACTAATATTTAACGTCACCAAAGCCCCGTCCACTTGATTAAGACCGTTTCCCAATATGGTTTCACTCACCTTGGTATCCGAATTCATCTCAAATGCACGGGTTTTATTGGTCTCTTGGTAAATCTCTATTTTTTGAATGTTTTTTGGATCGGCATTACTGACCCTAAATGGAACCGTTCCCTGATTTAAAATATTCCACGTTGCGATGGTAATGGGAATATAATTCGCTTGCAATTCAATTTTCATCATGGGAATAACCGAGCGACGCCCGTAATTGGTTGACGAATCAAACAAAGGTCTAATTTCAGACTCGACATACGACAACCCCGCCACCGCAATCGGCACAGGGGTAACCGGTTGGGGACTAAAAATACGAAATGGTAACAATGATAGGGCTCCCAGACCAACCAACTCAGTCACTTGAGGAGATAGGGTTGTATTGGTTGTAACCACAATGCCAGCCCCATAATCAAATGTTACAAAAAAATTGGCTGTAACATCTTGCTGTATAAGGACTTGAGTACCTGGAATGGCTTGAAAGGTCACCGATCGTGATGAAATAAATTCACCCGAAACAACCGACGAAATCAACTGAAAAACCAAACTGCCCGATTCCGCACTGCTTTTTGAAAACGCGACTGTACTAGGAGAATTGGCCTTGTACAGTCGCGCCCTACTAATCCCATTTTGTCCACCTGAAGTGGTTAAAAACAACGGATTTCCAATATTGACCGTTAACTTAAACCCCTGCCGGTTAATATCCTCTTGCCCCGGTTTAAGCTGAACCAATAATGCCGCAACATTTTGTTCTCCCGGTAACACAATGGGGGATGGCACAGAATCGTGTGACACCATATTAACCGCCGTAAACCCTGATATCGTGGCAACACCAGAGGGAGGGGACGGAAACGCCACCGTGAGTGAATCTGGTGACGAAAACGAATTAATAACCGCATTAACATTCGTACCAATTTGGGCCAATTCAGGAATGTCATATACTATAAAATACCCCCGAAGATTATTGGATGGAATGATTTCATTGAGTAAACTCAGTGTAAAAGAGCTCGATTGACCTGACGAGATATAGGTATATCCTGATATTTCGGTATCAATCCCTTCATCATACTGATTGGGAACACCCTGACCAACGACATCCCGATAAATGGAAATACGTTGAACACCGCTACCAAATGGATTGCTTCCATTATTAAAAATGGTAATCGAGCCAAACGTGGCGGGACCTCCCAATGCTTGCATTTGCAAAAATAACATCGGAACCCGTGAGCCCTGTGGGGCCCTTGTTTTAAGGCTAGTCACCTGTAGCATTTGGAGGGTTTGGCCAAATAAAAAAGTCGTCAAACTCATAAAGGCCCCGCAAACAGCCACCCATTTAAACCAGCATCGAATACTTAACAAGATACTCCCCAATCCCCTTCTCATCATACTGAATACAGCACACCAGTGCCTAGCATACCAAAAAAACAACCCATCTCAAACCCATTAGCACCTCTGAACTGCAATATCATGCCAGTTACTCATCTATAAATCGAGCATTGGTAAACACTTCTTGCACGTCATCATCATCTTCCAATCGTTCCAATAATTGTACCAATCGATTCGCTTCATCACCCACTAAGTCCACCGATGTTTGGGGAATCATGGCTAATTCACATGACGCTGGTATCAACCCAGCCTCGTCCATTGCTCGCTTAAGTGTATCAAACGCCGATAAAGGACAGGTTACTTCAATCTCACCCTCTTTGCTATCAACTTCGTCGGCCCCATTGTTAATGGCCGTTTCAACAATATGATCTTCATGGCTAAGATCTGAAAATAAAAACAAGCCCTTATGATCAAACAAATAGGAGACCGCCCCTTTATTGGCCAAAGCCCCCCCAAATTTGCCTAGTATGGACCTCAAATTGGGTACTGTTCGATTGCGATTATCGGTTAATGTCACAATTAAAATAGCCACCCCATTGGGGCCATAGGCTTCAAATATCACATCTTCAAACGAGTCGTCGCCAC
>SXXA01000121.1 GCA_005791325.1 Actinomycetota bacterium
CCCGATTCCCCCAATTGGTTTCGAACCCGTTGATACCCTAATAATAATCGATCCCGAACACCCGCATCTGTGATCATTTGTAATGCAGATGCCTCAATATCCTCTACTCGACAACGTTCTTGAAAAAACTCCGGCATTATCTCTTCATTTAACAATAAATTAGGTAGGGCCATAAAAGGAATTCGATCCCGTCGTTTGCCCAATACCCACTGTGCCACCCGATACGACCAACGCCCAAATCGATACCCAACCACACAAGGTGTCCCCAATACTGCATGTTGTAAGGTAACGGATCCCGATGAAGCCAGTGATAGAGTGGCTTGGCGGATTAACTCATCCGATGATCGTTCCCAATATAAAACGGGGACTCCATATCGGGCCACCACCGATTCAATCCGATGTTTCAATAAGGGGGTCGCCACTGATACCACAATTTGATGAATAACGCCCCGCTTTAATAAGCGTATCGCCGCATCCAATAAAACCGGAAACGTTAAGGTAATTTCTTGAATTCTCGATCCTGGAAAAACCGCCAAAATCAAAGAATGCCCCCCTTGTTCGGGTAAATGGCTATTTGATAACTCATAAACGGGATGCCCCACCCATACAACACGACCACCCAATCGACGATAAAATTCGGTTTCTTCCTGAAAAATAGTTAATAATAAATCAGTATATCGTACCACCTGAGACCCGCCCGAATCAGTCCCCCATTGCCATTCTTGAGGGGCAATAAAATAAATAACGGGAATCCCTTGTCGCTTGGCCACACGGGCCAGCACCATATTGACCCCTTGGCAATCGATCAAAATCAAGGCCGTCATGGATGGGGTGCGTTTAATCCATCGCACCATCCGCCAGATGCCACCTAACACAGCCGGTAACGACCGAATGACATCCAACACACCAATACTAGAATGGGTAGCAATATCCACATGGCAACGCACCCCCGCTTGCTGCATGGCCACATGGCCCATTCCTTCAAAGGTAATCGTCGGGTCCAATCGTTGGATGGCCGTTGCCAACAAGGCCCCATACCGATCACCCGACACCTCCCCCGCGCTGATCCCCATCAATGTCATGGCAAAACCGTCATTAATGGTGGATCAAAATAATCGGGAACGGACAACCCCAATAGTACCAAGAGCGTAGCCGCCACATTGGATAAACCGGGGTTTAATATCGTCGCCCGTTGAAGCCGAACGCCCCGCTGAGAATCAACCACTGCAAATGGAACCGGATTGAGGGTGTGGGCTGTTTTAGGCACCCAAGCCCCCTGCACCCACTGGCCCATATCATCAGCATTGCCATGATCGGCCACCACAACCGTCACCCCCCCAACCTGATCCATAGCAGCGATTAATTGGCCCAAACAGGCGTCCACCGTTTCGAGTGATTGAATGGTCGCTGCCAAATTCCCCGTATGCCCCACCATATCCCCATTGGGAAAATTGACCCGGCCAAAACGATACCGTCCCGTTTCAATCAGTTGAATCGTTTTCGCCGTAATCTCACGGGCTTTCATATCAGGGGCCTGATCAAATCCAAGCCGATCAGATGGAATTTCAATATACGTTTCTAAGTGCGGAGCCACTTTATCCGAGCGATTACCATTCCAAAAATAGGTAACATGCCCATATTTTTGCGTTTCAGATATCGCAAATGATCGAACCCCTGCTTGGCCCATGACATCCGCAACCCCCCCATCGATTTGGGGTGGTGATACCAAAAAATGACGGGGTATATTCAAATCACCATCATATTGCATCATGCCAATCAAATGGACGTTGGGGATACGCACTCGCTCAAACCCTTTAAATTCTGGATCTTCAAATGCTTGGGTTAGTTCAATCACCCGATCCCCTCTAAAATTGGTAATGATGACCACATCCCCATCCTCAATCAAACCCACGGCACCCGCTTCCGATACAATTGTAAAGGCCGGTAAGGTTTGATCGGAATCATGTGGGTTCTCTTGATACAATGTTAAAAGGGCCTCCGTTGCGGATGCAAAAGGTCGCGCCGTTCCCAATACATGGGCCTGCCATCCCCGTTCCACAATCGACCAATCGGCCTGGTATCGGTCCATTGTCGTAACCATGCGGCCCCCTCCCGATGCAACCCAATACGATAGCCCCTTATCTCGATAGGATTGCAAGCATGCTTCCAACTGTTGAACATACCCCATTGCCGAACGAGCCGCTACATCACGACCATCTAATAAGATGTGACATCGGAGTTCAGATACCCCAGATTGGGCCGCCAAATCAATTAAATATAGGGTATGATCAATATGTGAATGCACATTCCCATCTGACAATAATCCAATTAAATGCAAGACCCCGCCATTTTGGCATTGCCGCTGAACCTGTTGCCATTCCGATGTTTGGGGAATCAGGTGTTGCCGAATGGCTGCCTCAACCAAGGCCGCACCCTGTTTAAATACACGTCCAGCACCCAAGGTATTGTGCCCCACCTCACTATTCCCCATATCCTCATCGCTGGGCATTCCCACCGCGGTGCCATGGGCTTTGAGTTGACAGTATGTTGGGAGGGTTCTCAGCCAGTCTAATACGGGTGTATGAGCACACGATACCGCATTGGTATCAGAGGGAGGGGCTTCCCCCACCCCATCCAAAATTACCAACAAAACAGGGGCATGCCGATCTTTATACATGGGTCTCTCTCCATTGTAGGATATACTCCATTATTTGTTGGGAAGTGGTGCCGTCCCCATAAGGGTTCGCTGCCCGTTTCATCCCCTCTTCATCATCCGGATTTAGTAAAATACGCCGAACCGACCCCATAATTCGATCGGGGTTGGTACCAACGCAAAGTGCACACCCTGCCGCCACACCCTCCGGTCGTTCTGTGGTATCTCGCAATACCAATACGGGCTTGTTTAAAGACGGGGCTTCTTCTTGAATACCCCCTGAGTCGGTTAGTATCAACCGACACTGCGACATCAGCCACAACAAGCGATCATACGATAATGGTGGCACCAACTTGACACCGGCCACACCGTTGAATGCTTGGGTAATACGATCCTTAAAGTGAGGGTTTTGATGAACTGGAATAATCACCCCCATTGTCGGAAATTCAGCCACCAGCTGTCTAACACTGGTTAGTATCCCGGTTAACCCATCCCCCATATTTTCGCGTCGATGGGTGGTTAACAATACCCATTCTGACCGTTCCTGCCAACCAATGTCATTGGCCCACTGTTGGTAAGGGGCTTCCCCCATCTCCTGAATGGTTCGAAGCCCCAATTCCAAGGCATCAATGACGCTATTTCCAACCATATAGGCACCCTTTCCCCGTCCTTCTGCCACCAAGGTTTGGTAAGCCAGCGGGGTGGGAGCAAATTTTAATACAGCCAATTCATCAATCACCCGACGATTCCATTCTTCAGGAAAGGGGGATTCAATACTGGGGGTTCGCAATCCCGCCTCCACATGAAACACCGGACAATGATGGTAAAAACCACTCATGGCCCCTGCCAACGCGGATGTGGTATCCCCTTGAACCATCATGGCATCCAACTGACCCATAATGGGGTCTAAATCCAATAATAAATGGGCGTGTAGAGCCCCCAAGCCTTGGCCTTTTTGCATCACAGACAATTGAATATCCGGTTGAATATTAAAAAATTGGATAATGGGCGTTAATAACGACTCATGTTGCCCTGTCAAAATCACCACCGGATGGATGCCATTCGTCTGACGCATGGCCGCAATTACAGGGGCTAATTTAATGGCTTCCGGACGCGTCCCAATGACCACCCCACAACGCATCATATCCCGCGCCCTATTCCAATAATGGTGAGACCCAAATCACTGGCCAATTGACGATTTAAAATGTTTCGACAATCAATCACCATCGGCTGGGTAAGATGCTGTTTGATATCGGCCATCGAATAGGTCACAAATTCATCCCATTCCGTTAAAATCAGAGCAACATCTGACCCTATTAAGGTAGCGGTTACCCCCTCACAATAGGTAATATCATGTCCTAAAAACCCTTTCGCCATTTCCATCGCAACCGGATCATACGCACGGATTGAATACCCTAACTTTAATAATGCGGGTAAAATCGTTAAGGCTGGGGCATCACGCATATCATCCGTTCCCGCTTTAAATGCCAACCCCAAAACCGCAATTGTACAAGGCCTAGGAACCACGGAGGTTACTTTGCGAATCACCCATTCCCGTTGTCGCCGATTCACTTGGTTAACCGCTTGTAATACATGTAAGTCCACGCCTTTTTCTTTGGCTGTGTATTGTAAGGCTTGAATATCTTTGGGGAAACAGGACCCCCCAAACCCCGGACCTGGCGACAAAAAATGAGGTCCAATTCGCTGATCCAACCCAATGGCGTGGGCCACGTCCAACACATCCGCTCCCACCGCTTCACACAACATCGCCATTTCATTAATAAACGAGATTTTAGTGGCTAAAAATGAATTGGCCGCATATTTTATCAATTCAGATGTGGGAACGGTTGTCACCACCAATGGTACCCCACGACACACATACCCATGATATAAGCGTCGCATCATTTTTTCAGCATCCACATGGTTAACACCCACCACAATTCGATTGGGATATAATGCATCCTGAACCGCTTGCCCTTCGCGTAAAAACTCCGGATTGGAGATAACCGATATACCATAAGGTAACAAGCGTTGTTGAATCTTAGCCCCTGTACCAACTGGTACCGTGCTTTTAATAACCAAAAATCGCAATGCCCCCACATGGGTATCACAATGGGTCACAATGGTGTCAACCGCCGCTGATAAATAGGATAAATCCGCATCCCCCGATTCTGAAGAGGGTGTATTAATTGCCAAAAAAACAACCTCTGCCTGAGCAAGACCAACCGACAGCTGGTTTGAGAAAAAGAGTCGCTTAACCCCTTGATTTCGATGTAATAACTCATCCAATCCAGCCTCATAGATGGGGGTTTCGCCTCGATTTAAGCGGTTAATTTTATCTTCATTAATATCCACGCACCAAACCGTATGACCCATTTCAGCTAAACATGTCCCCGTTACCAACCCCACATATCCTGTTCCAACCACACAAATATTGGTCATGTGTATCCTTTCTAGCGCGACACGGTCTGGAGGTGACGAATCAACACATCAACACCTGTCACCAACACCCCCTCTTGTCGCAATTGGTTTAAGCGCTGAATGGCGCCGGCTCGGTCACCCCCTTCCACCAAGTTAGCTATCGAAAGCAATGCCTTTTCTGGTTCGCTACCAGATGGCAAGGGGGGTAAATCTGGATTAAAGGGGGCCCCTGACGGGGTTGCAAAACCCGTGCCTAAGGCCGTGATGATACGATCGGGAAACACGTCTTCCAATGTGTCCCAAGTGGGTAGGGTATCTCGCGACATGGTTGATTGAATGCCCGTCATGAAAATCCCTGTTCGCAGGGTTGTACCAATCGACCATTGCTGGACGGATAGGGTTGGCACTTGGTTGGTATTGCCCACTAAGGTGGTCATGAGGGCACGCCCTGAACGATTGTATGCAACCAACACATAATAGGCATACCCCCGCTTGAGGCGCCGAACATCTACCTGAATACCTGTTTGGGTGGGGTTCAGGCTTAAATAAGCCCATGATGGCGAGGGTCGATCGATCATAATATCCCCTCGACGCATGGCGACACCCTTCATCACCGTTGTCCCGATGGCTGATAGGCTTGATGATATCGTCAATTTACCCCAACTCAATTCATCGGTTTGACCGTTGGCCTTAACCCCACGAACGGATACATAAAAAGGTGAGTCGGATAATAAAAAGCGAGTCGAAGCCAAATTGGGTGTGGTCGTAACGGGAAACTGACCCTGCAAATCGAGTGAGTTTAAATCAATAGAGGTATTGGAAACTTGGGTCACTTTTCCACACCCACCCATCAATAAGGCAATGCCAACTAACACCCCCATCAGTCCCCCCATCCAAGATACTGGCATGGGTTACAACACTCCTTTGGTTGAAGGAACCCCCTGTTTGCGGGGATCCACTTGAATGGCGCGATACAAAGAAACACCCACTCCTTTAAAGGTGGCTTCTGACAAGTGGTGTAAATTATGCCCATGGCGTGCCACCAAATGCAAGTTAAGTCGAGCATTCGTCACAAACGCATGCCAAAACTCTTGCACCAGTTCGGCATCAAACGTTCCAATTTTTGTTTTAGGAAAAGGAATGTCAAAATGCAAATAAGGCCGATTCCCCAAATCGACTGCAACATCAACCAGTGCATCATCCATGGGAAAAATACCCGACGCAAATCGAACAATGCCCATTGCATTACCCAGTGCTTCTTTCCATGCCAGTCCCAAGCAAATCCCCACATCTTCCGTTGTGTGATGGGCATCCACGTGCAAGTCCCCCGATGCCTCCACTCGCAAATCAAACACCCCATGGGCCGCCCATAATGTAAGCATGTGATCTAAAAAACCCACCCCCGTATTGCAGTGAACCTGTCCCGATCCATCAAGGGTCAGTTGTAGGTTAATCGTGGTCTCGTTGGTACAGCGAGAAATAGTAGCATGTCGTGTCATGAAATATCTCCAAATAATGTGGATTGTTGGGTGGACGGAACCAATAACTTTGGCAATGGAACTTGCAAATGATGGCACGCAGCAGGTGTAACCTGTCGGCCTCGAGGGGTACGTTCAATAAATCCAAGCTGTAACAAATAAGGCTCCACCATATCTTCTAACGATTCTACTTCCTCTGAAATGCTAGCGGCAATGGTTTCAACCCCTACCGGCCCACCCGAAAATTTTTGAATAATGGCCAATAAATATTGGCGATCAATTTCATCCAAGCCATTTTGATCAACCCCCATTCCGGTTAAGGCAAGGTCCACTAAGGCCATGGTAATGGTGCCATCTGCTTGAATTTGAGCCCAATCGCGAACTCGTTTGAGTAATCGATTGGCAATTCTAGGGGTACCCCTTGCCCGGCGCGCCATTTCCAATGCGGCCCCCGACTCCAAGGGAGTATTTAAAACACCTGCCGCACGTTCCAATACACATTGCAATTCATCCGGCGTGTAATACTCCAATCGCTCTACAATTCCAAATCGATCTCGTAATGGCGCGGATAACATACCCACCCGCGTGGTGGCCCCCACCAAGGTAAACGGGGATAAATCGATGCGAATCGAACGAGCCGATGGGCCTTTACCAATCACAATGTCCAATTCAAAATCTTCCATAGCCGGGTACAATACCTCTTCTACCGATCGATTAAGGCGATGAATTTCATCAATAAATAAAATATCCCCCTTTTCCAAATTAGTTAAAATAGCAGCTAAATCGCCGGGTCGCTCAATGGCAGGGCCCGATGTAATTTTTATATTCACCCCCATTTCACGTGCAACAATGGTGGCCAGTGTGGTTTTACCCAAGCCAGGAGGCCCATATAACAACACATGTTCAATGGGTTCAGACCGACCCAATGCAGCGGTAATATAAATATCCAAATTGCGTTTAAGTGGGGCCTGTCCAATAAATTCCGACAACCGTTGGGGGCGTAAGGAGCCATCACGGGCGTCATCCCACTGCGATATAGGTGCCACAAGTCGATCTTGATCTGTCATGCGAGTAGTGTACTAAATACCCCCCCAAACCACCAATGGCTAATATTAGGCACGCCGTTCAAACTGCCACCACCAACGCCCTTCAGGCCCCAGCGTTTCCATCATCCGACCCCATGACGCCACTACACTGCCGATCAATAAAAGTCCCACGACACTATCTTGGGTAAATAGCCACGCCACCGCAACTGCCCCCACCCATCCCCACGTTAATCGATTCAGAATCATACTCATAACCGGATAAGCAATGCCCATTATCGCCAATGACCATGGTTGGTGTAATAACATAATCCCCACCACCACTCTGGCCGTCCCCAAGATAGATAAACGGCCAATCCATGCCCCCAAAACCACTGCAATACCCAAAACAATCGCCTGCCCTTCTAGCCCAAAGGATGGCAATAACCAATACAGTCCCATTCCTTTTCCAATATCGAGGGCAGCCCCTACCCATCGCCAGTCTCGGACCGCAATCACATCACTAGGTTGGGTATCCGGACCGGGTCGTACACCCATCCACCATTGGAGCAACCCCTTCCAAAGGGTGGAGGGCGGGAGCATGGAAACAGCGATAAACAGCAACCAATCGATTAAATTCAATTATAGCTGGTCCAATTCAAACGCATCGTGCAGCAATTGCAACGCACGGCGCCCATCTTGGCGAGCCACCGCACATGATATTTTAATTTCAGATGTGGATATTAATTTGATATTAATATTATGATCGGCTAATACCTTAAACATTTTAGCGGCAATTCCTGGCTTTGAAATCATACCAACACCGACAATCGATACCTTGGCCACCAGTGGGTCGGTTTTAACACCCGCTGCACCAATGTCTCTGGCTACTTCCTGGGTCACCAAAGTAGCTGCGGTTAGATCCGATTCATTGATGGTAAATGTAATATCATTTTCTTGGGATGTTTCAGAACTTTGAATGATCATATCAACATTAATCGTTGCATTGGCCAATTGGGTAAACAAATGACCGGCAACACCGGGGCGATCTTGCACGTTTTGTATGGTAATAATGGCTTCTGATTCCATTAAGGTTGCCCCTGTTACGGGTCGATTGACTTCCATTTCACTTTCCTCCTTCACAATGGTGCCTGTGGCTTCTGTAAACGAAGACCGGACATGCAACCGAACACGATTTTCTTTCGCACATTCAACACTACGGGGGTGTAGGACCTTGGCCCCCAACGCTGCCAACTCTAGCATTTCATCATAAGAAATACTGGCTAATTTAACAGCCTGCGGCACCACACGTGGATCCGTGGTATACACCCCATCTACATCGGTATAAATTTCACATTCTTTCGCCCCCAATGTTGCGGCTAACACAACAGCAGACGTATCAGATCCTCCTCGACCAATGGTGGTAACATCATTCAGCTCATTAATCCCTTGAAACCCAGTCACCACCACCACATGACCCAAGTCAAGTTCTTTCCAAATACGGGCCGGATCAACCTTGGTAATACGTGCTTTGGAATAGGTTGATTCGGTATAGATCCCCGCTTGTGGCCCCGTTAACGAAACAGCCGGAATACCTTGGGCATTCAGTGCCATAGCCAACAAAGCGGCCGACACATTTTCGCCCGTCGAAATTAAGGCATCATATTCACGTGGTGTGGGTGAATCGGACACCTGATACGCCAATCGGATGAGTTCATCCGTGGTATCCCCCATGGCGGATACCACCACCACAATATTGGGGGTGGTTAATTTGGTTTTAGCCACTCGTTGGGCCACAGCACGAATTCGTTCTGGGTTTCCCACTGATGTGCCTCCAAATTTTTGAACAAGTAACTCTGCTGCTTGAAATGTCATATCAACGCTCCTGACTAAATGGTCGCACGATACCGATTGGCCGCTTGCACAAATTGAACAAACAAGGGATGTGGCTTAATGGGCCTAGACTTAAATTCTGGGTGGAATTGGCAGGCCAAAAACCAAGGATGATCCGGAATTTCAATCACTTCGATCAACGTATTTTCAGGTGATAGCCCAGAAAAAACCATCCCATTTTCTTCATAATTGGCTCGAAATTGATTGTTAAATTCATAACGATGGCGATGCCGCTCACTAATCACCGATTGGCCATAGGCCGTCATGAGCAATGTATTGGGTTGAACAGAACAGGGATACGCCCCCAACCGCATGGTTCCACCTTTCCGGCGCACAGTCCGTTGATCCGACAAGAAGTCAATCACGGGATGGGTGGTATCATCCTTAAATTCAGTGCTATGGGCATCTGACCAACCCAATACAAATCGACCAAATTCAATCACCGCAATATGCATTCCCAAACACAACCCAAAAAATGGGATTAATTTGGTTCGTGCCAAGTGGGTGGCTTTAATTTTTCCCTCAATACCACGATCGCCAAATCCACCCGGTACCAAAACACCATGAACCCCACTCAACGCAAACTTAGGATCTTCATGCTCAAGTGATTGGGCATCTACCCAAACCAATTCAGCATGAACCGCATTGGCCGCCGCTGCATGGTGAATGGCTTCTACCACACTTAAATACGAGTCAGATAATTGATTGTATTTTCCTACCAATGCAATTTTTACAACCGGCAGATCTGGCTTTCGAATCGAATCAAGGTAGGCTTTCCAATGGGTTAAATCTGGTTTTTTGTGACGCAACCCCAATCGTTGCATGACCACGTCACTAAAGTGTTCTTGTTGCAGCAATAATGGCACATCATAAATACTTGGAGCATCCACACACGTAATCACCGATTGCGAGGCTACATCACAAAACAAGGCAATTTTGTCTTTAATATCACGACTTAATGGATAGGGTGATCGACACACAATCACATCTGCATGAATCCCAATTTCACGCAATTCTTTGACACTGTGTTGGGTGGGTTTTGTTTTAAATTCTTGACTGGGCCCTAAAAATGGAACCAAGGTTACATGAATGTGAATGCATTTTGAGCGATTCTCAAACTCAAATTGGCGAACGGCTTCCAAAAAAGGCAAACTCTCAATATCACCCACAGTACCCCCAATTTCAGTAATCACCACATCTGAATCTCGGGTATCAAGTGTTTGGGTAATCCGTTCTTTGATGGCATTGGTAACATGGGGGATAATTTGTACAGTATGCCCCAAATAATCACCATTTCGTTCTTTATTCAACACATCCCAATAAATCATACCCGAGGTCACATTATTCACACGAGATAAATTTTCATCAATAAATCGTTCATAATGACCCAAATCCAAATCCGTTTCCGACCCATCATCCGTTACAAAAACCTCACCATGTTGAGTCGGACTCATGGTTCCAGGATCTAAGTTCAAATAGGGGTCGAATTTTTGAATGGCCACAGAAACCCCTTGGTTTTTAAGTAACACCCCCAATGAAGCAGCCACAATCCCCTTCCCCAAAGAAGATACAACCCCACCCGTTACAAAAATATATCGTGTTTCACTACCCATCATTTAACTCACTTTAATTCATCGATTGGTTAACGCTTCACCCCAAAGATACACCAGACACCCAGCAAATTCCATGATGAGATTCCAAAGCGTTTGGCTATAAATGAGCACCCTTATCCCGTAGGGACATTTCGAGCACCGTGCCATAGCAAAAAACTGCCCAGTATTGCCGCCATGCAGGAGCCCATTAATACCCCCAATTGAGCTCGTGCAATTAAATCTGGACTATGAAACGCCAAGTAGGTAATAAATAACGACATGGTAAATCCGATCCCAGCCAACCAACCCAAGCCCAATAACTGTTTCCATCCCATCGATGGATAATGAATCCAACCCGCCCATTTCCCCATGATTAGCGCGCCAACAATGCCCAACGGTTTACCTACAAATAAACCCATCATCACCCCTAAACATTCACGGGTAGCAACGGTGTTCCATAGTGAGCCGGTTAGTGCAACCCCTGCGTGGGTCATAATAAACAAGGGTAAAATGAAGCGATGCGACCATCTTGATAGGTGATTTTCAATGCGATGATATTGACCTTCGTGGCCGGTGTAAGGCATGCAAAAAGCAATCAACACTCCCGAAAGAGTGGGTGAAATTCCAGCCTTATACCATGCCACCCAACTCAATATAACCAACAGGGCATACCACAAAGGATGTGTGAACCAACGATTGACCGCGACACCTAATGCGAATAAAACCGCTCCAGCACTGGCCCATCCCCATACGAGCCCGCTACCATATCCGATGGCCACAATCGCAATGGCCCCCAAGTCATCCACAATCGCGATGGACACCAATAATACCTTTACCGCGGGTGGGATTCGTTTGCCCAAAATACTCATACATGCCAATGCAAACGCAATATCTGTAGCCGTGGGGATGGCCCATCCGTGACGATGGCCATCCCAATTCAGCATCAAATAAATAAGCGCGGGTAAGACCATGCCACCCATGGCCCCCAACAATGGCGCAAGGGCTTTTTTGATACCGGTGAGGTGTCCATCCAAGAGTTCTTTCTTGATTTCCATGGCAACTAAAAAAAAGAAAATGGTCATGGCCCCATTTTTAATCCATTTGGAAAAAGGCATACTGAAGCCCATCCAATCGGGGCCTATTTGAATGGGGAACGTCACAAGCGTCCAGTAGTCTGTGGAGAGGGGGCTGTTGGATACTAGAATGGTGATGAGCGTGAGAATAATGAGGAGCACCTCATTGCTAAGTCCATGATAGAGTCGATGTTTCAAATGTTTGAACATGGTTTTAGTATTGCGAATCGGATCAAAAAAAGCAAGATCGGTTGAAGGGCTTGGGGATCGAAGGTGCCCAAACTCAGATTTTGATTTCCTCTCCTCTTATTTTCCAATACAAAACCGTGAAAAAATACCGTCTAACATTTCTTCGGTTAACGACTCCCCCGTCACCTCCCCTAATTTTAATACCGCCCGTCGCAAATCAATGACCAATAAATCATCCATCACCTGTCCAATTAGCGGTAATAATGCCTCAATTGAGCCAATTGCCTCTCGGATGGCCACGGCTTGCCGGGTATTACATAATAAATCCATACCTTGGTGATCGATGGTGTTTTGAATCAATTGATATATGTGATCCAATACCCCTGACACCCCCACCCCAGTTTTGGCACTCACCGAAATAACCGGCCATTTTAAGCCAACTACTGGTTCACCCGTGTTGGGTAAATCTTGCTTATTTAACAATATCAGCCCTTTTTGACTCGGTTGAATGGTAGCAATCACCGCCCTATCCTCATCGGTGAATAACGCCGACTGATCAAAAACCAATAATATAATATCAGCCTGTTGCAATTGTTCTTTTGATCGGTCAATCCCAGCTTTTTCAATCAAGTGAACCGTATCACGTAATCCTGCCGTGTCGGTCCATTCAATTAAAAACCCATTGAACGTGGTGGTCATGGTAATATAATCGCGGGTCGTACCCGGAATATCCGATACAATCGCTCGCGCTTCCCCGGTTAATGCATTAAGCAATGCTGATTTCCCTACGTTTGGTTTGCCTACCAAGACACACCGAATCCCCCCATGTACCCACTTCCCCCAATC
>SXXA01000122.1 GCA_005791325.1 Actinomycetota bacterium
CATTTCCAAATGATAAAATCGGGTATGTTCAACAACGATCGGGATGGCGATTTAAAGGATTATTGGATGAAAAAAATCAAGAACGGCTATAAATGGATCCTTGCAATGGCCCTAATTGTGTTAACAGGCTGTGCCAATACCTATACCAATCGAAACCCCATTTTAACGGTTCAAGTCAGCATCCAATTAAGGGAGCCCTTATCCCCCCTGGTTAGGTATTACATTATAACGGGGGTCACCAATAGCATTCTGTTACCGTCCCTCGAAAGTCTGATGGCAACCCCTGGTCGGTATGTCAACGACGATCATATTGGGTTAAACTCTGGGGGATTTTTAAGTTATTATAGTTACCTCAATACATGGCGAGATTATTTGGTAATTGACCCAGATATATCTGTTTATCAATCGGGGGGGTCTTTTTTTGTAGCCCCACTTGAACCCAATAACCCCTCACTCATCTCCACACCCAATTTTTTATCATCCCCCTTGCCCAGTCAATTTCGTCCTACTGTAACCCTATCTGGCAACACCATTGTGGTTCGTTGGAAAGCCCAAGATTTAACCGGAAACCTATCCCGTTTTTGGATACAAGTCGCCACCTCAACCACTGAAACTGGCATTGGGATCGGGTATTTAAAGGATTTTTTATCTAAACAACAAGAGGTGTTGGTGCAACAAGGCCACACCACCTCCCAATATGAAGGGGAGTCTCCTTTTTTGCCTGGGGCATTTGATATTGTTAAATGTGATATTGAAGTTCGTTAACCGGCAATCATGGCATCTAAAATGGGGAGCGGTTGCCCTATCCGTAGGGATAACCGTATTGGCAAACACCCCTATTGGGTGGGGGTATTTGGCCGTCATTGCATTGGTACCCCTTTTCATGGGGGTTCAGCGTGCCACACACCTAAAAGAGGCCTTTTTAATGGGGGTGGCATATGGCACCGGTGTGATTCTGGTATTTCATAATTGGATATTGGGTCTCAGTCTGTTTGCACCCAGTGTGGCCGTATGGGGATTGCACGGATTATTTGCGTTGTATTTGGGTCTTTTTTTTGGATTGGGTACAGGCTTGGGCTGGTGGTTATCTCAGCGTGGCAAGTGGGGGTGGGTTCACATGGGGTTCTCTTGGGCATTGGGTGACATGCTTCGAACCATGGGACCGATTGGCACCCCATCAGGTTCACTAGCCTATGCGGTGGTGTTTCCTTGGAATCAGGTCGCCTCCGTGGTGGGGGCATCGGGGGTCATGATGCTATTGGCATTATGCCAAGCTATGTTGGCCCACACATGGTTAACGGGGGGACGGGCGCGATGGATGGGGATAAGCGTATTTATAATGGGAATGGGAACATGGGCATGGTGGGGAATTCGTACCCCCTTGGACCCATCTGTCACGGCCAAAATACAGATTGGACTGGTTCAACCCAATCATGCCCAACAATCAAAATTAAATGAACCCGACGCAATATTGTTACGCGATGCCTTAGAATTATCAAACCCATTAATCAATCGTGTATCACTCATCATTTGGCCAGAGACCGCATTATTAACCCCCTTATCCCCTTCATTTCCGGTTCATGTATTACAGCATCTTTCACCATTGCTATTGGGACTGCCCACCATTCAAGGCCCCCACACCATGAATTCAATGGTATTAATCCAGCCGACCCAAACCGTGGTGGTTTATAACAAACAACGATTGATGCCATTTGGCGAATATTGGCCAATGGCTAGTTGGGTAAGCCAAATTAATGGATTGGAATGGGTTGGGGAATCATTTTCAGCGGGGGATATTTTGCCACCTTTTCAAACCATGGGCATGGAAGGAAGGCCTATACAGTGGGGGGGGGCCATTTGTTTAGAGGCCATTTATCCTTGGGTGACACGTCGAGGGGTTAAGGATGGGGCGACAGCGATTGTAATGGTTGCAAACAATGCATGGTTTCAGGGTTATCCGGCAGGCATTCAGCTCATTGACATGGCACGAATGCGGGCCATCGAAACACAACGGGAGATTGTATTTAGTTCTAATTCGGGGCCATCTGGGGTCATTCGGCGAAATGGGGAGATTGAGTTGGGGGTATCAATGGGGGAGCGGGGAACATCGATTCATATGGTAAGAGGATATAGCGGGCTAAGTTGGTATATAAAAATGGGGGATACAATATGGTGGGCTATGATCGTGGTGTGGGTACTGGTGTGGATGCAGGGATGGCTCAAAAGAGGTCAAAAAAAAGAACCCTGAGGGGGGGGGAGTAAGAAATCAAACAATCTGAGGTTTGTAAATCAAAAAAACAGGGAATACCGTGGTGTTTCCCCGTAACGTAATACGGAATAAAAAGTGGAGGATAGATAATGATTCGAATCTTGATAGGATTAATGGTATTGTCGAGTGGTGTGCTTATGGCGACACCAAGGTTAACAGCAGGTTTTTTGGTGGGTTCAAATCCAGAGGGCAGCATTGGAATTTTAAATGATGCGTATCATATTACGTTGGGTGGTAGTTACCAAACCATGGATAGTGCCAGTGAGTCATTAATACGAACCAGTGGTATATATAGAATTCCAATAGGGAGCAACACCCACCTTGGATTGGGGGGATCTATTTGGTTGTATTCGGGTCAAAGCGGAGGGGTGAGTATGAGTACCACAATGATAGGTGGGGTAGTATCCTTACAGCATACCTTAACGCCCAAGGTATTATTGAGTGTGGATTTTTATCCCCTTCAAATAGGGAGCACCAAAATTAGTACGCTATCGATTTCACAGACAGGGCTCGCGAGTAGTGGTAAGATAGGGGTTCATTTTTTATTTTAGGAGAAGGCCATGAGTGTACGTGAAATGACAGCATTGCAATTACAAGAGGCGTTGGCGGGGAATTCGGTTGTGTTAATTGATGTTCGGGAGCCGACTGAGTATGAATCGGCACATATTAGTGGGGCCAAGCTCATTCCATTGGGTCAATTATTACCGAGTGATTTACCAAATGGTCCGATTGTATTTCAGTGTCGATCGGGTGGACGAAGTCATGCCGCCTGTGAGTTGATTTTAAAATCGAATCCGAATGCAACGGTGTACAATTTAGTGGGTGGAATAGTGGCATGGATTGAGGCTGGGTATGGGGTTGTAAAAGGATAGCGGGCACTGCGTGCCCGCACCTGCTTAAAGGGACAAAGCCCCTTTAAAATCCCCTTGGGTTCCTAAGGGAAAAGCCCCTGCGTTGGGGTTCCCAAGGGGGAAGACCTTAGTCAATGCCCAGAGTCTATCCCCACATACAATCAAATGGTACAATCCCATCAAAATAATGGTGCATTTCCCAATAAATAATCCCGATACGACATGGTTTTTTTGCCATCCGGCCGAACCCGTAACGGTATCAAATGACCATTCTCTATCGTCGCAGATAAAATTTTAACCGGGCGACCAAGGTGCATCACAAAGGCACCCGAATCTGGCGAAAAGGCTCGTATTCGATTCAGCATCTCAACCGCTGACATCCCATCCGGTTGTAAATGGCGGTCGCCAACTGTTAACTTATGACAATATGTCGCTCCCACGGGCTGCGCCGTTACCTGATTCCTATTCACAAGATACCCCTTTAACGTAGGAATCAACGTATCCACCACAGTTTGGGCCAATCGATTTGACAACGACCCCGCATGATCATTCGGCATAATCGGAATGGGATACGCGGCAATCATCGGTCCCTCATCCAACCCTTCGGTCATCTGAATATAGGTAATACCAGTTTGGGTATCCCCATTTAACAAAGCTGACTGAATAGGTGACGCACCCCGATAACGTGGTAATAATGATGCGTGCGCATTCACACAAGGAAACATAGCCAGCAGATCGGGCGGTAATAATCGCCCATACGCCATCACAAAAATAATCGTGGCCCCACTCCCCTCACATACCGATAGTAAGGAAGCGCGATTGGGTGTCCAAACAGGCACCTGATATTGGGTGGCTATCTGATACACGGGTGACGGCACCAACCGACGGCCCCTACCCGAAGGGCGAATGGGTTGCGTAATAACCCCCACCACCGATACCGACGGATCCCGCAATAAGGCCTCCAAAGCGGGACACGCAATCGCGGGTGTCCCCATAAACAAAACCCTAATCACGTTGTGCCCTGCGTGGCTTAAAACGAATGATGACGGGAACCCCATGCAGGGGTGGGTACGCTAATCTCAATCGCTTTTCAATAAACCGTGTAAAATCCGAACTTACGGCATCGGGATGATTCACAAATATAAGAAATTCGGGGGGGTCTGACCCCACTTGGGTGGCGTAATATACTTTTAAAAGCACCCCACTTTTGGATCGTGGCGGAAACCGCCGTATCATCGCATCAAACAACTGATTTAATTCTGAAGTGGGAACCCTAAAATGACGGTGTTCTACCAATGAATCAATGGCTTCAGTGAGAGGACCCATAAATTGTCGATTGGTCGCACTCATCATTAAAATGGGATAAAAGGCCAATTCGGGTATGGTGTCCGTTAAATAAGTGGTTAATTCAGGTTTGGTCATAGTGGATAAATCCAGCTTATTGACCACCAAAATCAGGCGGCGGCCAGCCTCAATGACATGACGTATTAAGCGTTTGTCTTGGTCCAACAAGCCAAGGGTGGCATCAATCACCAACAGTGTGGCAAATGACGCCGACATACACGCCATACTACGACGGGAGGCATAATAATCGATTCCATCATTCACCTGTTTGGCTTTTTTTAATCCGGCGGTATCAATTAATTGAATGGGGGTATTGTGAATGCGGATGTAGGCATGAACAGGATCGCGGGTGGTGCCCGCAATATCCGATGTAATGGCATAATCCCTACCAAGTAAAGCATTTAAAATGGATGATTTACCAACGTTAGGTTTACCCACAATGGCAATGGAGAGGGGGTCTCCATCAGAGGGGGCAGCAGAAAAAGTATGGGTTACCAAGCGCAGAACCTCTTGTAGCCCATGGCCGGTTTTGGCGGAAACGGGATGGGGATCACCCAATCCCAATCGATAATAATCCGAGAGATAGTCCAAATGGGTCAAATCTGCTTTATTGGCGACCAAGGTGACCTTGCCAGATAAGGGGCGCAGTTGGGCAGCGATTTTGGTATCTGGTTGGGTGATACCGGTAGTGGCATCCACAATAAAAATAATTTGACTCACTTGTTGAGCGGCCTTCATGACACGCTCTTCGATGATGGATGAAAAGGGATCGGAGACACGGTAACGGTCGACGCCACCGGAGTCGATAAGTTCGACGGTTTTATCTTCGATGGTAATGAGGTAAGAGAGGAGATCTCGGGTTACACCGGGCTCATCGAGGGTAATCGACAAACGAGAACCAATGAGTCGGTTAACGAATGTTGACTTACCCACATTGGGGCGACCAAGAATTAAAATAGAAGGATATTGTTGATGGGTTATCATAAAAAAAAATGCCCCACACCATAAGGTGCAGGGCACTTAGCCTTTAATTCTGTGAAGGGTTACCGCTCAACTCGTGGTTTAGCTTCATTTACAATTAATTTGCGACCATTCAAATCAGCATTGTTTAATTTGCTGATGGCAACGTTGGCTTCGTCGTCATTTGGCATTTCGACAAATCCGAATCCTCGGGAGCGACCAGAGAATTTATCCATGATAATTTTTACACTCGTAACGTCTCCAATTTCTTTAAACGCCAATTCTAATTCTTCTTCGGTAGCAGAAAATGGAATATTTCCAACGAACAACTTCATTAAACACCTCAAGGACTAATTTTCGATGTATACACAACGATTGTGTGAATGGTAATTCATATTCCACAAAAAGTAAATGGTAAAATTAGCGATATAACAATGATGCAAATGTGTGTGGATGTGGTTGATATTGACTTTGAAAAGGGTCATTAGGTAATATCCAA
>SXXA01000123.1 GCA_005791325.1 Actinomycetota bacterium
ACTCGCATGACCTCAACAATGGCTTGGTTGGTTCGAATGGCTGAAGAAGAGCCCCTTAATACCACCCCATTACCTGTTTTAAGACATAAAGCAATGGCATCACTGGTAACATTGGGGCGGGCTTCATAAATCATCCCCACCACCCCCAGTGGTACTCGGCGTTGGGTAATTTGCAATCCATTGGGCCGAACCCAGCCAGATACAACTTCCCCGATGGGGTCTGACAAGTCAATGACTTGATCCATTCCATCTGCCATACCATGAATGCGATCTTTGGTTAAAGTTAATCGATCCAAGACCCCACTAGGCCCCTTAAATAACTGGCAATCTTGTTCGTTTGCCAATAAAATGGTGTCCACGTGATGACGAAGGGCCATTGACATGGCATGTAACACCTTATTTTTTTGATCGGTTAAGGCCATCGCCCACTGATTGGCTGCCCGTGCTGCAGCTTGGCACTGGTCAAGAATAGGTGTCATTCGCCAATTACCGTTCCATGAGTAATGCCCAAGCACAAATCAGTTAAAACGGTTGGGCATCGCCCATCCGCAATAATAACCCGAATCCCCGACATAACCGCCGATTGAGCCGCTAATAATTTAGAACGCATGCCACCTCGGCTTCTACCATTCTCAATATCTTGAACCAACTGTAATACCTCTTGTGTAATGGCTGGTATCCTATCAATACGAATTGCATCTGCGTTGGTTTTTGGATTGTGGGTATATACCCCATCCACATCACTTAATAAAACCAACTGATCCGCATGTAATAATTGAGCGACCACTGAAGACAATTCGTCATTATCCCCAAATTTAGGACCAATCTCGTTGGTTGCCACCGAATCATTTTCATTAATAATGGGGATAATACGATTTTCTAATAAACAGTGAATGGTATTAATCGCATTTTGAGAGGCTAATGGATGTTCCAAACCATCTTTTGTTAATAAAATTTGCCCTACCAACATTCCCAACTGATTAAACCAGCGGGAATACTCTTGCATTAATAATACTTGTCCTACCGATGCAGCCGCTTGCTTGTCTTGAATGGTAACAGGAATCACCCCCAACGCCTCTGAGCCACAGGTAATAGCCCCCGATGATACCAATACCACACGGGTATCCCCACGCTGAATTAAAGCACCCACTTGCAAAACCAATTGCCTAAGATGATTAACGTCTAACTTGCGATCAGACGTAGTTAATAAATTGGTCCCAATTTTAATAACAACCAATTGCATTGGCAGTCCTCTGCATCAGCACTTGAATGAGTGTCTGTATACCTGTGTGTGTGGCACTCGATACTGGATACGCGGTCAAGCCCCGATCCTGAAACACAGATAGTTGCGCTAACAATTCATGATCATCAACTAAATCTGACTTGGATAATACCAGCACACTTGGTTTAGACAAAAGATCATATTCCGATTGACCCAGTTCAGAGCAAATCATTTGATATGTATGCCACGTTTGCTCGGGATCTCCCGGACTAATCGGCACCACATGTACCAATAATTCAGTACGATCAATATGCCTTAAAAAAGTTGCTCCCAACCCTGCTCCCTGCGACGCCCCTTCAATTAAACCCGGAATATCGGCCATAATTCGCTCTTGATTATTCCAGCGCAACACACCTAAATTAGGGAAAAGAGTCGTAAATGGATAGTCCGCAATTTTTGGATTTGCGTGAGTAAGTCGTTGTAGTAAAGTTGATTTACCAGCGTTTGGAACCCCAACCAACCCAATTTGGGCAATTAATCGCAATTCCAACTGAATGACACGCTCATCACCAGGCAGACCCGGTTGAGCATAGCGTGGCGCCTGATTCACAGAGGTTGCAAAACGGGCATTTCCTTGACCCCCCTTCCCACCTTTTGCTACACAGTAGGTGTCACCATCTTGCAATAAATCCATTATTTTATGTTTAGAATTTGGGTCTCCCCCATCAAAGACCATGGTTCCACACGGAACACGAATGATTAAATTATCACCATCTGTACCATAACATTTCTTCTTGCCACCAGACTGCCCATTGGGGGCCGCATATCGACTTTTTAAAGTCAAATCCATTAATGTTTGTAACTGACTGGTTGCAAGCAATATAACATCGCCACCCTTACCACCGTCACCCCCGTCCGGCCCCCCTTTTGGAACAAACTTTTCGCGACGAAACGAAACCGATCCAGGACCACCGTCGCCCGCCTTAACCACAATTGATACCGAGTCAATCACAGGCTACAACCTAAAATTGGAATGCAATGAATGAACATGATTCTCATTCCAATGATCACCAAAAAAAACCACTAGGCCGCAGGCGCTAAGATTGAAATTTTCTTCTTAGATCGTGAGTGATGCTGGAACGCAACTACCCCATCAACAAGAGCAAAAATTGTGAAGTCACGACCTAACCCAACATTGTCACCAGGCTTAAATTCAGTGCCACGTTGGCGAACAATAATAGAACCGGCCGTTACAAATTGCCCCCCGTAAGCCTTAACCCCCAACCGCTTGGATTGAGAATCTCGACCATTTTTAGTACTACCTTTACCTTTTTTGTGTGCCATGAGTTATGTCCTTCCTATGATTCAACCTACCCGATTGATTCTACTTTAATAGTGGTCAAGTGTTGACGATGCCCCGCCTTTTTTTTGTAACCTGTTTTGGGCTTAAATTTAAAAACGATCACTTTATCATCTTTGTATTGGTTCAAAATGCGGGCTTTAACTTGAGTGTTGGCCAAATACGGTTGACCCACAGAAACTGACCCTTCTTTATTGAGCAACAAAACCCGATCAAAAACTATTTCAGAATTAATATCGCCTTCAATTTTTTCAATATCAATAATGGTACCCGCTTCAAAAATATATTGCTTCGCACCGGTTTCTATAACTGCAAACATGACATCCTCCAAGATCCAACTCAAAACAAATTTTAAATAATTTAAAGGATGCTACCCAATTGGCTGTCATTTGTCAACCAAGGCCATACAAAACTCGCTAAAATGTCTACCTTTAATTTATGAGATGGCATCGCCGATTGACCAATGGGTATATTGGATATGGGGTGTGAAACTGGCAATAACACGGTAATCCAACAGCGATTTCACAAAGCAGGTATCTAAAGTAGTGGGCTTAAAGTCACCCTAGCTACTCGATTGAATACCATGCAATTGGCATTTTTAAATCGATGTACAACGGCGATTAGATCTTATTATCCTCAACCGGTATGAGGTGTTTGACTTCCATTTACCCGTCGCTTTTTGGTCGCTCAAAAAGGGTAATCAGCATACATGGTGGGCCCACCAGGACTTGAACCTGGGACCTACCGGTTATGAGCCGGCTGCTCTGACCAACTGAGCTATGGGCCCCCAATAATTCGCGACATTATACGCATAATGGATGATTTAGACCAGTGATTAAAGGTGGTGGGCACCATGTGCCCACTCAATTATAACCCCACCCTAACCCTCCCCTAAAGGGGAGGGAATAAGAATTGAAATGTGGGGACCGAAGGTCCCCACACCCCAGCCCAAGCGCCAGAAACCCAGCCCAAGAGAAACCCAGCCCAAGTACCGGAGGCACCAACTTCATATAATAAGCTCACCTCTGCGGGATTAAGACTGCACCCATTTGGGGGTTTATAGATGAACCATCACATGTGCACACTCTGGTACACAATTATATTTTCGAATTTTAAATTCCCAATTGGTTGCATCGGGAAATTGTTGCGTAACGGATTTTAGCAACCCCCCCAAAAAGCCCTCTAATAAAAAATACCTTTGATGAGTGGCCCACTCTTGAATGTGCCGAGCTACAACGGAATAATCAATGCTATCCGTTAAAGCATCCGTCTGCATTGCGCGATGGGATGACAGGCTATACCCCACATCTATCATGAGTGTTTGCGGATTTTTGCGTTCGGTTGTACCCACCCCAATTAGGGTCGTTACCCGCAGATCAGTTAACCAGATACGCACGTTGGAACCTCCCAATTTAATGATGACAAGCCTTGATTCAATGCAACCGATATTGGATATTGCATGGCCAAATCACCCATTAATTGTCGGGGACCTGGACTCGAAAATAAATCTGTATCGCACCAACGATCCCTAGCCAATTTAAAATAAGCGAAAGCAGGGGATGTTAAATCAACCAAGGTTTTTTCAATAACCCACGATACCCCCCCACCTCTATTTTCGGGTGATATCATACTAACCAATGGAATTCCCATGGCCTGCCACCCCTGCTGGAATTGACCCACGGCTGCCATCATGCCGGTGACACCATTTAATGCCAACGCACCTGCAACCCATCCCAAATTATAACAATATGTAGCATCAAATCGAGTGGGTGCCCCACACCGACCTTCATATCCAAAAAAATGATGAATTGGTTGAAATACAAACCCATTGGGCAAAGAATGTTGGGTTAATTCCTTTTCAATTAAAGAAATGAGCAATGATTCAGTTGGAATGTGCGATAACTGAAGATTGCCATGAGAATCTCGATCCTTAAAAAATGAATGGGCAATTCCAGCAGGTAACAACGACAAGGTTTGACGCTGAGAGGTATCCAAGTATTCCATGGCACGATCATATCGCATGATAGCATCCAATGGCTGAAATTCTTCAGCCTGTTTGACCATCATATGGTTAATCGCTGCCACCAAATCACGCAACTCCGCAATTGCCTCGATAAGCCCCTCAGGAATCACCATTACCCCATAATGGAACCCATGTTCAGCCCGTCGAATGATTTGCCTAACAACTCGATTAACAAGCTCAGACAACCGCCATCCATGATGGGCCACCTCCTCTGAAATGAGCGTAATGGGGGGATGGGTCTGCAACGCCACCTCCAATGCCACATGACTGGCGCTACGCCCCATTAATTTAACCACATGCCAATACTTACCTGATGATCTGGCGTCTTGCAAAATATTTCCGACCAATTCAGCATATATTTTAGTCGCTGTATCAAATCCAAATGAGATTGGAACATCTTGCCCCACTTGCAAATCACCATCTATGGTTTTTGGAACCCCGATGACCGCACACCCCAAGTCAGATACTGCTTCCGCTAAAAATGCCGCATTCGTATTTGAATCATCCCCTCCAATAATGATGATGCCATTCAACTGGTGGGCGACAATAACACCCCTGACTTGATTAATCTGTTCAGGGGTTTTAATTTTGGTTCGATCCGATCCCAACCAGTCAAATCCCCCTGTATTCACCCATTCATCACGCATTGATGAGTCAATCCGAACCAAATCCCCTGCCAATAATCCTTTGGGGCCACGTCTCACCCCCCACAATTCGTGTCCCGACAAACAATCCAACAACCCAATTAATACATTATGCCCACCCGACGCAGGCCCACCAGAAAATAAAACCGCAATTCGTTTTTTGCTAACCGAAATCCATCGACCCGATAAATGATATTGATACGGGTTATTAGATAAAATGGGTAATATTGATCGTACTGCTTCATGTAATAATGGCCGTTCTTTTTCCGAAACAAATTCCGGTATTCCATTTCCTTGCAGGCCTGGCAACAATGCAAGCGGCAATTGCCTAATCGCTGATTCATACATAGATTGACGATTTTCTAACTGACTTAATACATGTTGCAATGTCATGAAAAGACTCCTTGTGTTTTGTTCATTAATTCAGGCCCACTCTTCGAATCGAAACCCGATTCCCTTCGGTTTCATGAATGCGTAGCCGTACAATCGTATCATACCGATTCATAATGGCCACCGCCAATTGTTCAAGTGTCATCCCCCCTTTGGTTAAGCCCCCAATCCATTCCGTTTCTTGCCAAACAAATGGCACCTCACCATCAATTGGAACCGTTACCCCCAATGCAAAGGTATGACCATGTCGACGAACACATTTTCCAAATACAGCTTGGTTTTGAGTTTCCGACCATTCCATTCGATACAATTGATGCCCCGCCGAACACTGCCCCCATACTTCCGTATACAATCGCCCATTTTGCCATTCCCATGCCCACTCACCCGACTCCACCCTACCATATTCGGTTAATAAGGCCCCTTCTCTGGCCCAGTCTCTTAGTTCTCCTTGAATAGGAAAAGGGGAATCAATACCCCAAGGCAATCGCGATCGAACCAATACAGGGACAATTGGGGTTTTAATATAATGGCAACCCCACACAAACGGGTTGGCACCTCCCTGAGTCACCATAACCCCTTCCAAGCCTGAATCTAGATAAATATGATGAAGCCCCCCTTGACTCACATTCTTACTCACATGCTCCCACCACCACTGCCCCCACTCGATTAATGTGGGGTGTCGCGCCCATTTCTCAGACAAGTCCCAGTGATCTACTAACGGTAAAAGCGAGTTTGAAATCATGGATTTTAGTTGGGATAATTCCATAATCATACCGGTATCTTGGTTTATCTCACCTGTTAAACCGACAAAAACAACCCAATTACGGCCCCCCCACCCACCCGTTTGATCGGGCCATGCTGTCGAAAAAGACAGTCGTTTGGAAATAACAAGTTTAAATGGCACGTTGCTGGGTTAAATTTAAAAATTCATTTCGGGTTACTGAAACATCTCTAAATACACCCGTCATACAAGAAGTGGTCATGACAGATTGGGCCCGCTCTACCCCCCTCATAATCATGCACAAGTGTTTGGCATCAATGACCACCGCAACACCCACAGCATTGGTGTATTTTTCAAGCGCATTGGCGATTTGGACGGTTAAGTTTTCTTGAATTTGTAAGCGTCGAGCAAAACAGTCAATAATACGAGCCACTTTGGATAAACCAATGACTTTTCCATTTGGAATATACCCAATTTGAACCGTCCCAAAAAATGGCAACAAATGATGCTCGCAAAGTGAATAAAACTCCACATTACGAACAATGACCATATCCCGGTTGTCCGACTCAAAAATAGCCCCGTTTAAAATATCATCTAAAGACTGATGATAGCCTCGGGTTAATGTCTGGAATGCTTTGGCTGCTCGCTCAGGCGTTTTTTGAAGACCCTCACGAGTAATATCCTCCCCTATGCCCTCAATTAACGCTTGATAATGTTGGGATAAATCCATTATAAAGCATCCAAAATAGCCTGCGCATGGCCGTCAGGACTTACCTTTGGATAATGGGCCTTAATGCGACCATCGGGGCCAATTACCACCGTGGATCGAACAATCCCCATACTCGTTTTGCCATACATGGTCTTCTCTTGCCAAGCCCCATACGATTGAATCATCTCGGTTGATTCGTCACTGAGCAAATCAATGGATAGATCATACTTGCCACAAAAGGCACTATGGGATTTAACAGAATCTTTAGACACACCAAGCACCACTGCATTCTTTTGGGAAAATACGGCATGTAAGGATGAAAAATCTTTGGCTTGAACCGTGCAACCGGGGGTGTCATCTTTTGGGTAAAAATATAACACCACGGTTTTACCCTGAAAATCGGCCAATGTCACGATGTTTCCAAGCTGATTGGGAAGAGAAAACGATGGGGCCACTTGTCCAACTTTTATGGTCATAGAAAACTCCTTTTTAAATGGTTTATTTTTAAAACTACTATAGTGTCTCGGTTGCTCGAAGACAAGTAGGTCCCCTTTATTTTAAAATAGGCCCTCATTGTAAAAGTCGCAAACTGACTCTGCTAACTCGGCATCGCCGACACCCCCTAAAACTGCCTCACCTTCCCCACTACTTCCTCCCAATGGTCCGCCCCCTTGGCTAAGCCCAGTTGATACCCCTGCATGGTTGGCTATCGATTGGGAAATACATACGTTGAGATTGGTAAAGCCAACGGGGCCACCATGCCAAGTATAGATGAAACGCTTGCCTCTTGAATTGGATTCGAGCCAATTCCAATAATAAAATGAAAGGCAACATCTGGTGCAACCGCATAATCATGATGATAATCATCAGAAATGGCGGTTCTTGAATAGGCAGCGGTGATTTTTGCTTCAGCCGATAAATAATGGGTGTTGGTTACAGAGAACCGTTTTTCAATTCCCATTTGCACAGCCAAACCCGATATGCGATGCCCCGCCCATCCATGAACGTAATACCGTGGACGATCTGAAAAAGTAACATCTGGATGAGAGAAAGTAAGCCCCGCACCTATCCTGGTTATCAAATCTATGGATTCATTGTAAATCGAACGATTGATTAAAAACATATTATAACCATCTGAAATACTAAAATCCAAAATACCCTTTGGTGGATTTGCCAAATAAATCTTGTGATGAATGCCCTCAAATTCCCAAGCAGACCCTTGATTCCACCACTCAACCCTTGCAACCCAATACGGATAATCCTCAAATGATCGATTCCGATATTGTGCATCTATAATAAATAATTTGCCGTCATTTCGATGGATAGCCAAATGATTGGGAATGCTCACAGACTGCCCCAAAGCACCCATCACCCGAACACCATCCTGCATTGGCACGGCTCCACAAAATGATCCGAATACCGCCAAAAAAATGGCGAAACACCCTACTTTTAACCCCACTAGACACCTCGATTGTTACTGAAAAAGATCAGCCAATGATAGGTATCCGCTTAACAACGCCTTCCCAACAATACACCCCTTCAAGGGCAACGCTTGCAACTGAGAAATGTGAATCATAGAACCAACCCCACCTGATTCAATTACAGGATGAGCAGTCATAGATAAAACGTGAGTCAAAGCATCCAAATTAGGCCCCCCTAGCGTGCCATCAGTTGCAATATCCGTGAATATTACCGAATCTAGTGGCCAATTGGCAATACCTGTTAATACCGACTGAATCCCCTGACCAGAGGGGGATTCCCATCCCGAGATGGCCACTTCGCCATCATGGGCATCCAAGCCCACTATTACCTGACCCGGAAACGTGCTGGCAATTAAAGATGCCATTGGGGGATCTTGGATTACCAATGAACCCAAAATAATGTAGTTAACCCCTGCATCCACCCATTCCTTGGCTACCTGCAACGATCGAATACCACCACCCAATTCAATTTCAACCCCCACCTGCTCTCGAATATTCTTGATAATCTCAGTATGCACTGGGAGCCCTTGTTTGGCGCCCGCTAAATCAACTATATGAATTCGGGTCGCTCCCGCTTCTTGAAATTGTCGAGCCAATGTAACGGGGTCTACTTCATATGGTTGGACTTGATGGTAATCACCTTGGGTTAATCTAACCACTCGGCCATCTAACAAATCAATGGCTGGAATCATTAACATCTCAATCCCCCATGCGATTGCAAATAAGAGATCACATCATCATATTGAATGGTCACTTGCTCACGAGTGGCCATCCATTTAATCATGACTGTACCCGTCTTCAACTCAGATTCACCAATAACCAATACAACCGTTGCACCCAGTCGATCGGCTACTTTTAAGTGAGGCTTTAATTCATTTCGGGTGCAGTCCAATTCGGATCGAACCCCATTGCGACGCAAGGTATCACATAACATCACAGATGCGGCATGTGTATCGGTACCAATGGGTGCCACATATGCCAGCGGCAATTGGGGGGGTAATACATCCGAAAACTCTTTC
>SXXA01000124.1 GCA_005791325.1 Actinomycetota bacterium
AAAATACCCCCCCACCAGGGCGTCGATGGCCCCCTTCCCTTTTAGCTTGATCTCATCAAATTCATCATCCGGATTCGACCCACTCACAATCCCGCCCCCCACCCCCATCACCAGCCGATCACCCGCCTGTACCACACTCCGAATAACAATATTGAGCTGCGCCATCTGATTCCAACCCATCCACCCAATACTCCCCGTATAAATCCCCCTCGCCCGCCCTTCTATCGCCGATAACAATTCAATACTCCGATACTTCGGAGCCCCCGTAATGGACCCCCCAGGAAACATCGCCCTGACCACCTCAATTGGACGAATTCCCACCTGTAATCGACCCGTTATTGTACTCACCAACTGGTGAACCGTGGTATACGACTCAATGGCCAAGGGTATGGGAACCCGCACACTCCCCACCTCGCAAACCCGCGATAAATCATTTCGTATCAAATCAATAATCATGACATTTTCAGCATTGTTTTTTTCGCTATCTTGCAACGTCGATTTTAATCGGGCGTCTTCTTCCGTATCCACCGATCGGCACGTGGTGCCCTTAATTGGCTTGCTCGTTATCGTCCCATCCGCATCTATTTGAATGAATAATTCGGGTGATGAACACAAAATCCGACCCCCATTCCATTGAATGTACGCACTATACGGGGCGGGGTTTTGTAATCGCATCCACTGATACAATACCCACCCATCAACTGGCGCCTCACATACCAATTCATTGGTTAAACACAACTGGTAGCTATCCCCAAATGAAATCCAATTCAAACACGCTTGAATCCGGTCTATATACCCCCAATACGGACATCCTAGCGCCACTGTTAAGTCGGATGGCAAGGGATACGACCGGGGCCACGCCATGCGTTGACCACATAACCCGTGTATTCGCTGGATGGTGTCTGACACCCACCCCATTGCCATCGGATCCCCTGACACGGTGCTGAATGACACCACGTACAACTGCTGCTTGCCATGGTCAATCGCAATGTATCGATCTGGACATATCAAATACCCATCTGGCAGCGGGCCGTCATGCACCATCGGATACCCACAGTGAGCCCCCAATTCATATCCAAACCAACCCACCCATCCACCGGAAAATGGAATCGGAGGGGCGGACTCTAACCGAGGCGTCGGCAAATTTGCCACATAATCAAACCAATTCGAAATGGCGATTCGACGATTTCGGCCACCCCATGTTTCTAAAACGGTACCATCCGATCTATTGTAAGATAACACAACTGAATGGGGGCCATCCCCACCTCCCATATACGACCAGTTGGTCGATTGAGCCACTCTACAATCTGAACTATCCAACCAAAATGAATGGGTGTGTGATAAAAAAAATGCCTCAAACACATCTGGTCCGTGTACCACCCCGTCAATTCGCTCCCAATATGAATATACAACATCCGACTCCATCATTGATCGCTCACTTGGCCTCCCTGTTCACCCACATTAACCATCATCTACTTTGCCGTTCCCTCACACGTTTGTATGTCCCCTATTATCCCTCACGAATGAGCCCATGACCATGGGCACATAATTGGATAACAGCGATTCCTGGTGTACCATGCTATTTATGGCAATCATTCCATCCAATCCCAATCGAATCCTCATTCAACGAGCGGATAAATTAGGCGATACCATCCTCATTTTACCCGTCTTGGCACAACTCGCTCACCACTTCCCCCATGCCAAACTCGATGTCCTGACGTCCAAAATCGGTGCCCACTTTTTAAAGCAAATACCATGGGTCAATCAGGTCATCGGTGTGGACTACGCCACCATTCATCATCAGTCAGACCTCATTCAACGCTTAAAAAATAACCAATATGACCTATACATAGCCTTGTGGGATTGCAAAGAAATCGGGAAAGTGGCCCAACAATTGCAAATCCCCTGTCGCATTGGGGATCAATCCAGTCTGTTGAATCGTCGCTTGTACACCCATGGCATCATTCAAGGATGGGCCAACTTGGCCCGCCATCAGGTTGAATTTAACCAAGATTTACTTCGGCCACTTGGCATTCGTCCTCAATTTAAATTTGTTCCCATCCCCATCAACCCCAATGCCTTGGCTACCATCGATATCCACCTAACCCCCATTACCCACACTACCCCCCACCGTATTTTATTTTTCTTGGGCACGGGGGGGACCAATTACCCCATTCCTAGCCCCGTTATGATGGGGGCCTTGCCCTTGCTGCTTGAACAAGGGGTGGGTGTTATATTGGCTGCCGAACAACCAACGGATCTTCCCATCCAACATCCCAACCTACTCAACCTGACCGGCAAAACCTCATTAACCGAATTGGTGGCCCTCATCCACCGTTGTGATTATTATGTGGGGGGCGATACCGGCCCCACCCATATCGCATCTTTTTTGCAAAAACCCATGGTCTTTTTTTCATCCCGAAAAACCAATCCCCCTGCCCGATGGGGGTCTTTTAGCCCCCATCAACGTATTATTCGAAAAGAATATCCCTGCCCTTATTCGTGCCATCAACAATGTCATCCCCAAACGTGCTTTGCGTACCTTACGCCCAGCTTATTGGCGCAAACCATCCAAGGCCTTATTCACGATGTGGCCCACCATCCACCCAAAACGCCCCAAGATATTAAGTTGTACCACCTATCCCATACCCTCAGAGGGTTGGTCATTCGGGGCCAAATGGACCCATCCATCCTCAAGCAAGGGATTCAATCTGCCAGCCAAGGCCCCGTTCCACTGGTGTTGGTGCCATTTGATCAGCCACTTCGAATGGGCAACGTTGGGGCCTTGATGCGCTTGCTGGTGCATTACAATATTAATGTCATTATAGGGGATGTCCCTTGGTGGGTACCCATTTGGTTGCGGATATATTATGGGGTAATGAATGCCTTAATTCCACCGGTTATCATTCCCATGTCCGAATGGACATCCGCTCCGTCGGATTGGATCATCCCCCAAGCCATGCTTGCATGGGAACGGGCCTATCCCGCCACCCCGCCTCAGGCCAATGGCTAGTTTCCATGCCGCACCCCTCGGTGATTGCTTCACATGAAACAATGGGGATGCTCATTCTCGCCATCACCTCCCCCCACTTGGTGGCCCATGACACGCGTATGCGATACAATGTCTGCCATTCATCATGAGAGGAAGGGGTAATGGGACCTATATTCGATCATCAACCATCTCGTTGTTCATTACGGGTGTTGCACACGGCTGATTGGCATTTGGGCCGCTCATTGTATGGGCGATCCCGACTGGCTGAATCCGCCACTTTTTTAAATTGGTTATTGGCCACCATCGATACCCATCATGTGGATGTGTTGTTAATGGCAGGGGATGTGTTTGATTCCACCACCCCATCCTATCAAGCCCAACAGCTGTATTATCAATTTCTGGCCAATATAGCCAAAACCAACTGTCAACATGTGGTCATTATTGCGGGCAATCATGATTCGCCATCATTAATTAACGCCCCCAAAACCCTCTTAAAATCCATGAATATTCATGTCATAGGGCATCCTTCGTCATCCCCAGCGGATGAGGTAATAACCTTATTTGATGTGGCGGGGAACCCCCTGATGCGGGTATGTGCCGTCCCCTTTTTAAGGGAGGGGGATGTGCGGGTGAGTCAGGCGGGGGAAACCCAAGAGGACAAAAACCGGCAATTCGTGGAAGGGGTAATGGCCCATTACGCCCGTTGTATCGATTATGCCCAGCAATGCCAAAGGCATGACGGACCTGCCCCCCTGGTGGTGATGGGGCATTTGTTTACAGCTGGAGGGGTTACCATCGATGGGGATGGGGTTCGGGAATTACAAGTGGGCTCCTTATCTCATATTCCAGCTGCGGTATTTCCGGTGTCGTGTTCGTACGTGGCGTTGGGGCATCTGCATGTGCCCCAAATCGTGGGGGGGAATGAGACGGTTCGATATAGTGGCTCCCCCTTTGCAATGGGTTTTGGTGAGGCCACCCAGCAAAAAACCCTGCCCTTGGTCACGTTGTCCGACCAACCCGCCGTTGTGGAGTTGATTCCCATTCCCTGCTGGCAACCGCTGGTAACCATTCGGGGGGATTTGGCCCACATTACCAGTGAGCTACACCGCTTGATGGCATCCAAGCTGCCGTATTGGGTGGATATTGATTATATCGGTGCGGAGGTGGTGAGTCAGTTGAGAACCCACATCGAGGAGCAAGTTCAGGGCGCGTCCCTATCGGTATTGCGGCTATCGGATTTTAGCAAGCCGGTGGTGGGATGGCAGTCGACAACAACGGGGGAATCGTTGGGGGATTTAACTGACTTGGATGTGTTTCATCGGTGTTTGGATCGGCATTGTATTCCCGACGATCAACGACCGGAACTCGTTCAAACCTATTTGGAAGCGGTGGATTTATTGGGTCGAGAGGTGGATGGAGTGGATGGAATGGCGGTGAATGGATGAGAATTCTATCTTTGCGTTTGGCCAATTTAAATTCATTAATGGGGGAATGGCACATTGATTTTTCCCATCCCACCTTGGTTGCCAATGGCTGTTTTGCCATTATTGGGCCAACCGGATCGGGTAAAACCACCTTGTTGGATGCCATTTGTTTGGCCTTGTATGGACAGACCCCTCGACTGGGAAAAATAACCCAATCCAATAATGAGTTAATGTCGCAACAGGCCAGTCATTGTTTTGCCGAGGTCACATTCGAAACCCAAGCGGGGCGGTATCGGTGTTTTTGGAGTCAACAGCGGGCCCGAAAAAAAAAGGATGGGGCCTTACAAGTTCCCAAACACGAAATCGCAAAATGGCCATCGGGGGATATTATCGATGCCTCCCTTAAAGGGGTGTTGGCTCACATTGAGCGGGTAACGGGGATGGATTTTAAGCGATTTACCCGATCCATGATGCTGGCCCAAGGTGAGTTTGCCAGCTTTTTATTGGCACCTCCCGATGAACGGGCCCCCATTTTAGAACAAATAACGGGCTCTGATATTTATAGCCAAATTTCCATCATGGTACATCAGCGTCATCGAATGGCGGTGCAGGCCCTCAAAGATTTGGAAATGGAAATAGCGGGGGTGACACCCCTATCACCAGAACAAGAGGCACAACTCAACCAGCAACTCACCGCATGTGATGCGGAAATTAACCGCCTTCAGGCTTCCCAAATCACGGCGCAACAGGGGTTGGATTGGCTGGCCCAGATTACCCGGTTGCAGGTCGACTTAATCAATGTCAACGAGGCGTTGGGGCACCTTCATCAACAACGATTGGCGTTTTTACCAAAGCGTGAGTCGTTAGGCTTGGCCCGGACCTTGCAACCCTTGGAGTCAGACTACGCCACATTACAAGTGGTACGACAAGAGCAACGAACCGATCAACATCGAATTCAGGGCTTGTTGGATCGGCATAACCAACTAGGCGAATCGATGCTCCCCTTGCAGCGGAAGGTTACGGAAGCCCAGTGCCATTTCGATCAACTTACAGTCCAGCATCAACAACGCATTCCCCTGTTACAGCAGGTTAAAGAACTCGACCGACGTATGGACGAACTCACCCAACAACAACAATCCCTTTTTCAAGCCCAAGGCGACTTTATTCGGCTTGAATCATCCATTCAAACCGACTTAAACAAGGCCCGTACCAACCAAATCACCTTGGCTCAATCCATTCAAAAATTAGATCATTATCTACAAACCCATGCTGAAGACCACGCATTGGTTACCGAATGGACGGGTATTTATGAACAATCGAAGGCGGTATTCAATCAGCACACGCACGTACAACACAAACAAAAGGCATTAAAAGACGAGCAGCAAGCAGAGGCCACCCTATCCCAAGAATGGGAGGCGGTGCAGGTGTTATCCAACCAACATCAAAAAACGTTGGCGGGGTTAAGGGCGGAACATCAGCAAGCCATCAAGCATTTTCAAGCCCATTTAGGGGGGCAATTATTGCGAGAAATCCGAACCAAAAAAGACCATTTGATTCGGGAACAAGCGTATCAGTTGCGAATGATTGAATTGGAAACCATGCGCTCCCAACTGCAAGACGGGGTTCCCTGTCCGCTGTGTGGGGCCCCCCATCATCCGTATCAGCAGCAGACCCCTGGCACGGCAGTAGACGCCCTTCAAGCCGAGATTGACACCCTAACCCAGCATATTGCCACCGCTGAACAACTGGAAGATTCAATCACCCAACTGGCAACCATGTGTCAAGAGGCAACGGATCAATGGAACGTGGTGACGGCCCAACAAGAGAGTCTTCGGCAGAAAATAGAATGGGGTCAGTCTCATCGATTGCGGTTGGAGCAGGATTGCAATCAGGCACAGCAGGCGTATCAGGAATTGGCCACCCAGTTAGCGGCGCAATTGGCCCCATTTGGGGTGTCAGATTTGACGGAATCGGAGGTGCTGAACTTGCAAGCGCGACGAGATCAATGGATCGCCGTTGGGCAACAACGCGAGTTGGATCGGCAAAAACAGGATGCCCATGAATTGGAAATGGCCCAATTCACCACCCGATTGGAAGCGACGCAATCACAGCGTCAATCCATGCAGCCAGATTTGGATAAATTGACGCAAGAGATTCATGAAAACCGGCAAGTTCGCCAGCAGTTATTGGGGGATCGGAATCCCGATAGTGAGTCAAAAAAGGGGCAAGATGGTATTCAGCAAGCAGCCGATCAGCTGCGGGTTGCCACCTCAGATTTAGAAGTGGCCCAGAAATACCAATTAACGGTGTGGGGTGAAATCCAAGGGTTGCAAGCATCCATCCAAGATCGGGCCCAGCGGTTGCAAGGTTTAGAGCAGGCGTGGCGGCATCGATTGGAGGGAGCCAACATCCGTGATGAGGCGCATTTTTTAGAGGGATTATTATCAGAATCGGTCAAACAAGAATGGGAATTATTAGAGAAAACATTGGATAGCCAATGGGCGGGCTTACAAACCAACCAGCAGTCCATAATGGACCAGTTGGCCCAAGAAAAAGCCCGTGCACTAACCCCTCATTCCGAGTCAGATTTGGCAACAATGATGGCCCAAATTATGATGGATTGGGATGTTCAGCGAGACCTTAAAGCACAGATTCACGTTCAGTTGACCCAACATCAACAGGCATCCGAGCGGATTAAAATGAACCTCATTCAGATCCAAGCCCAGCAAAAAGAGGTGATGAGATGGGGGAATTTACACGAGTTAATTGGGTCAGAAAACGGAAAAAAATACCGAAATTTTGCGCAAGGGTTGACGTTCGAATGGATGATTATGCATGCCAATGAACAATTACAACGGATGACGGATCGGTACACCTTAATCAACGATGATCAGATTCCATTGGGGCTGGCGATTATGGATCATTATCAAGCGGGGGAGAGTCGATCGACCAAAAACATGTCGGGAGGCGAGCAATTTCTGGTGAGTTTGGCGTTGGCATTGGGACTATCAAAAATGGCCAGTCAAACAGTGAGGGTGGATTCTTTGTTTTTGGATGAGGGATTTGGTACATTGGACCATGAGGCCTTAGATTTGGCTTTATCCACCTTATCTTCATTGCATCATGATGGCAAAGTGGTGGGTATTATTTCGCACGTGGGGAGCATTAAAGAATGGATTCCATCTAAAATACAGGTTCATCCAGTTGGACTGGGGCGAAGTGAATTAAGTGGGGTGGGGGTGAGTCGGGGAGGGAGTGACTAATGGGGGTCTAATTGGGTGGGCACCCTCAGGTCTTGTATGGTAAGGTAGCATGATTACGATATAAAGGATGTGCCCAATGCCCCATATTATTGTCACCCCGACTGCTCATCATGAGGGAGTGGAATGGGTTCCCCTGTTGCATGGGATTGCCCAATCGCTGATTGATTTAGACCCCAACATTTCCCCCATGGCATGTAAGGGTCGGGTATTAACCCCATTGGTCTCGACGGTGGGGAGTACAGAGCACCCGTTTTCTTCAGGTTTTGTGGGAATTGAGATTAAGTTATTGGTAGGGCGGTCGTTGGAATTGAGGCAACAAATGGCTCGTGCGGTTTTTACCTATGTATCGAATCAATTGGGGGAGGGGGTATCGGTTGAGATATCCGAAATGCCGGTTTATATCAAGGGCTAGATGTGGAACTGTGGTCCACTCGATTACCCCATCCCCTCACCCTTCCCAGAGGGGGGAAAACGATAACATTTCGGTGGCCTTCGGTACCCGAACCCCCCAGGCCCAGCGGCCCTTAGGACCCCATATAGCGACCCTGAATTTTGGCGTTAAGGTGGGCAGGTGTGGGGCGCAGAACCGATACCATACGCTTAAATAGGTTCCTTCGGTTGAGGGTGGATGGGGTTATTTGTATCCGGTTTGGATGAATAGGGGCAATGACGACACCCCGATTGGCAACAATAGCCACGTTTCAGATGATAAGTGGCAGTAAATACCATTCGACCATCTGGTAACACATCATAATCTTCGGGTGTTAACGGAAAAGAAGTAGACTGGGTCATGGGTGCATTTTACCATAACCAAAAGAGGGGCATAAATATGGACACTGCGAACCCGCTTAAGGGTCCGTCAGCCTCTTTGGTCTCCCCATCAAATCCCCCCCAAAAACAGACGTCACCATCCTTAATATTATCCTTTCATAATAAAAAATGATTCCCCTTACACTCACTTAAAACTTTACTGGTTCACAATCTGTTCACTCGTTTGTTAAACTGCTCACAGCGAGGATTGTATAGTAAAACGGGATACAATGGGGTAATGTCCCTAAAACAAAATTGGGCCGTGATCAGTCGGGGTATTTATGAAGGAGACAAGTGTGTCTGATACATTAAAACAGTTTGCAAATATTAAAGTAATGGGAGTCGGTGGCGGTGGCGGTAACGCCATCAACCGCATGATCGGAAATGGGGTTAGTGGGGTTGAATTTTGGGCGATTAATACCGATTTCCAAGCCCTTAATGTATCGTTAGCTGATAATCGACTTCAAATTGGAACCAAATTGACCAAAGGATTGGGCGGCGGAGCCATTCCAGCCGTTGGTGAACAAGCTGCCAAAGAATCAAAAGAAGATATCGAAGCTGCATTGGCTGGTTCTGATATGGTGTTTATAACCGCCGGTATGGGTGGTGGCACCGGTACGGGTGCTGCACCAGTGGTAGCCAAAATTGCCAAAGATATGGGGGCATTAACCATTGGCGTGGTAACCCGCCCATTTCGATTTGAGGGACCTGTTCGTACCCGACAAGCAGAAGATGGCTTAAAACGATTACGAGAACAAGTGGATGCCTTAATTGTGATTCCCAATGACAAGCTTTTGCAAGTGGTTCAACGAATGACCTCCATGGTGGATGCCTTTAAAATTGCGGACGATGTATTGCGTCAAGGTGTGCAAGGCATTGCTGACTTAATCACCATTCCTGGTTTGATTAACTTGGATTTTGCGGATGTGAAGACGGTTATGATGAATTCAGGTTCGGCCATGATGGGGATTGGTCGTGCAACCGGTGAAAATCGGGCGGTTGAAGCGGCCAACCAAGCCATTGCCTCCCCCTTATTGGAGGAAACAATCCATGGTGCCACGGGGGTTATTTTAAATATTACGGGTGGGGATGATTTGTCATTACATGAGGTTCATAATGCGGCGGATGTCATTTATGGGGCGGTGGATCCCGAGGCCAATATTTTATTCGGGTCGGTGATCAATGAGGCCATGCAAGATGAAATTATGGTTACCGTTATTGCCACTGGGTTTCGCCGGCAAGCCACCCCTGTGACATCCGTTACCCCTGTGTCGGTGGGGGTGCCAGATGACATTGGGGATGCCTTGTCGTCGGAGGCGGAAGCGGCGCCTGTGGCGGCTCCTGAGCCAGTGAACAACCCGCGTTCGGGTTCATTTTTTAAGTTTGATAATAAAGATGACGAATTTGATTTGGATGTTCCTTCCTTTTTAAGAAACATGCACTAATGTCCAGCGGTACGTTATACGACAAGGTATGGGAGGCCCATCGGGTCACCACACTTCCGAACGGGCAAGACCAGTTATTTGTTGGGTTGCATTTGGTGCATGAGGTCACCTCTCCCCAAGCGTTTGCCGCCCTGCGAGAGTTGGGTAAACCTGTTGCTTACCCCCAGCGTACCATTGCCACGATGGATCATATTGTCCCCACTGCGTCCCAATCCAGACCATTCCCCGATCCACAAGCCGAAGCCATGGCCCAGGCGTTAGAGAAAAATACCGCTGACTTTGGTATTCAATTTTTAAATTCCCCCCAATCCAATCAGGGCATTGTTCATGTGGTGGGCCCTGAAATGGGCTTAACCCAACCCGGTATGACCATTGCATGTGGGGATAGTCATACCAGTACCCACGGCGCATTGGGGGCCTTGGCATTTGGGATTGGGTCTACAGAAGTTCATCATGTGTTGCAAACCCAAACCTTGGCGGCCAATCGCTTAAAAGTAAAGCGGATTGTAATATCGGGTCAATTGAGTCGGGGGGTATATCCCAAAGATGTGATTTTACGGATTATCCAACAATTGGGTGTGGCGGCTGGTTTGGGATATGCTTATGAATATGCGGGCCCTGTTGTTGAAGAGATGGGGATAGAGGGACGCCTGACCTTGTGTAATATGTCCATTGAAGGTGGGGCTCGGATTGGTTATGTGAACCCAGACGACGTGACCCTTCATTATTTAAAAGGGCGACCCTTTTCACCAACCGGTGAGGCATGGGATCGGGCGGTTTTGTATTGGCAGGCCATTCGATCTGATGCCAATGCCACCTATGATGCAACAGTTGACGTGGCCGGTGGTGAGATTGAACCCATGGTAACGTGGGGGATTACACCCGCCCAATCGGTGGGGGTGACCCAGCACCTGCCCCTGATTGCGGAACTACCCGATACCCAACAATTGGTGGCCAAGGATGCGTATGGGTATATGAATTTTAAGGAAGGAAGCCCAATATTGGGTACCAAAATTGACGTGGCTTTTATAGGGTCGTGCACCAATTCACGGTTATCAGATTTGGAAATAGCGGCGTCAGTATTACGACATCAGCGGGTTCATCCATCGGTTCGTGCAATGGTGGTGCCTGGTAGCCATTGGGTTAAAGCCCAAGCGGAAGCGGCCGGACTACACGAGGTCTTTTTAGCCGCAGGTGCCGAGTGGCGTGAGCCAGGATGTAGTATGTGTTTGGCCATGAATCCCGATCGGTTGGTTGGTAATGAGGTATGTGCATCAACCAGCAATCGCAATTTTATGGGACGACAAGGGTCTCCAACAGGGCGAACCTTGTTAATGAGCCCAGCCATGGTGGCGGCAGCGGCTATTACTGGGCGAGTGGTGGACTGTCGGGAGTATGTGTCATGATTATACAGGGACGAGCTGTTCCAATTGAGGGATCTGACATTGATACCGATCGAATGGTGCCAGCTCGATTTTTAAAAGAATTAACCTTTGAGCGAATGGGAGACTATTTATTTTATGATGTGCGATTTGAGCCCAATGGGGAGCAAAAAGCGCACCCATTAAATCATCCCCAATTTCAAGGGGCATCGATTATGGTGGTGGGGGCTAATTTTGGATGTGGGTCCTCTCGGGAACATGCGGCACAGGCCGTTAAACGAGCCGGCTTTAAAGCCGTGGTGGGGATTTCATTTTCAGAGATTTTTTCTGGAAATTGTCAGTCGATTGGGGTGCCTGTTATGACGGCCAGCCCCGAATCCCTTCACGCCATATCTCGATTCATTCACGACCATCCATCTGCCTCGTTGGTGATTGATTTGCAGTCAATGACACTCACTTACGAATCAGGTACAACCGCGATTTCGATGCCAGCCTCACGGCGAGATGCGTTTTTATCCCAGTCTTGGGATGGATTGGCACTCTTGGAATCCAATCATGCAAAGACCCAAGCATTGGTGGATCGCTTGCCCTATGGGCCGATCCAAATCAGGACGACTTCATCATGACGTGGTGGATGACCTATTCATGGGTGATTAAGCCTGTGGCCGTTGTGGTGGTTTGTTTTTTGATTGGGGTTCTGATTAATCGCCTCATTCAGCGACGAATACGCCAGTGGTCCAAGTCCCCGAATGCCATTATGATGGCGGATGTGTTGTCGGGGGTGCCCATCGTGATGGGGGTGTTTGTGGGGATTTCTGGGGCCATTGAGCTAACAATATTACCACCCATGGTGACTAAATTGGCGGGGCAATCCATTATTGTATTGGGGATTGGGTTTGGTACGTGGGTGTTGGATCGTTTGGTGAGTGTGGGTTTAACCAATATGATGGTGTCACAGCGGGCCATGCCATCCAGTTCCATTATGGTTAATATTGCCAAAATTGTGGTCTATTCACTTGGTGTGATGGTGGCCCTCAATTCCATTGGTGTATCGGTAGCACCCATTATTACGGCCTTGGGAATTGGGGGGTTGGCGGTGGCGCTGGCACTCAAAGATACCCTGTCTAATTTATTTTCGGGAATTCAACTGATTCTATCCAATCAACTTCGAACCGGTGATTATGTAAAAGTGGGTGGTGATGATGGGATTATTGTGGATATTACGTGGCGTAATACGTCCATTCAATCGTTATCGGGTAATCTGGTGATTGTCCCCAATGCGGTATTGGCCACGGCTACGTTTACCAATTATTCCCTACCCCTGAAGGAATATGCCTGTTCCATCCCCATTGAATTACCCGTGCAACCTGATTTACAACGGTTAGAAGGTATCATTACAGATGAAATTGCCACATTGGCCACAATGTATCCTCATTTAATTACAAAACGCCCACCCTTGGTGCGATTACAATCATTTACGAGCGCAGGTATTTCTTTAACGGTCGTGATGACAGTGGTTCACTACGGGGTACAATCCGAAAGCCGACATTTGCTCATTAAGGCATTATTAGCACGCTTTGAAGCGGAGCAGGTGTACATTCCCCTTCCCGTTCGGGAAATTCACCATATTCACACCCCACCTGATGATGATTTGTTGGGTTAGCGGGTAGGTGGTGGGGGGGTAGTTGGCTTAGAATCTTATTAAGTCGGGCTGAAATTTGATCGATTTCCACTTTAAAAAAGAATGGCTGAATACTATCCCCATTAAGTTTGGTTAGGATCATAGGAATCACTGTATGATTCAATATGGGCGCCCATGTGGGTGGTGGATTCTGATTACATAACCTATCTATCGATTGAATGAGCTTGGATTGATTGCCTTGAATTGAATGGGTCAACGTAATATGTAATGTCTCAATCACAGACTGATAAAACAACAAGATGCCATCCGCTGGTTGTTCATTTGGGGTGATGGATAGGGTTATATCCAAAAATGGGAACGCATACCGGTGTGGCTCAATGGAACCAAAAATAGGTGGGGGATGACTTGCAGGCGTCCTTTGGCGAGGTGACTCGGGTAATAGGAATGGTACCGGTCGCGTTGGGGCAATCGGTGGGTACCCAGATAGGGGCGGTATTCGCATGCTCATTCATCTTTCATCACAATATAACAACCCCATTAGTATGGATTAAAATCCACGTATTATTAATCGAAATAATTGAATACATATGAGGGGGGAGGGATTGTCGATTTGTTGTATAGTGACACAAC
>SXXA01000125.1 GCA_005791325.1 Actinomycetota bacterium
AAGGGCATTAACCAGTTCCCGAGTGGACGTGGCTATTCCACTTAAATGTCCCAACAAATTTAACATTACCCGCTCTAAGCGCAACAATAATCTCATATCCCCTGTAATGGAACCCAACTCCGTGCCCACCGCCAAACAATCCCCCTCCGCCACCTTCCACTCCCAATGTAGCTCAGGAAATAAGCGTTGACACCCTTCCACCACATTCCTTCCCGAAAAAACACCCGTCGACTTTGACACAATCCTAGCCGTGGCGAGGACGCCATCAGGCACCAAATAATGAGACGTATAATCCAGTTCAGGACAATCTTCGAGATACGCCCATTCCAGCCGACGCATCAAGTCGAATGGGCCTGACTCCATTGAGGCAGCACCCATCTTGCCACTCATATATCAAGCCATTCTATTGAGGCCCCGATCTCACTAATACACTCAAAAAAAGTTGGAAAAGAGGTAGATATACAACTGACCCCATGCATCATGCACCGAACATGCCCCATCAAACCACCCATTATGCCCGCCATTGCAATTCGATGGTCCCCATTCGAATTGGCCTCAAATTCAAGAATTGAAGAGCCTCCCGTTACCTTCAATCCGTCCGGCATGGTTTCAATTTGCCCACCCATCTTTTGAATCAATTGGGCAATCGACTGAATCCGATCTGATTCTTTGACCCGCAACTCACTGGCTTGGCGAACCACCAATTCACCCCTTGCAAATAAGGCCAAAATGGCCAAAATGGGTATTTCATCAATTAAGTTGGGGACCCATTCGGGTGGCACCTCAATATTGTTTAATTCAGATGGGCTGATTCGAATCGTGGCATACGGCTCCATATCATCCCCTGAATAATCTGAACATTCAATTCGTGCCCCCATGGCATTTAACACATCCAAAAATCGTGTACGAGTTGGATTCATGCCCACCATTACCAATTCAATTGGCCTAACCACCGCACCATAGGCCAAAAAGAACGCCGCGGACGAAAAATCACCCGGAATTTGAATGGGGCGATCTGGATGGGGGTTTAGCAATTGGGATGGGTTCAATGTCACCAATTGATCTCCCCATTCAATTGCGCCACCAAACCCACGAATCAGGCGCTCTGTATGATCACGGGTTTCACGTGGTTCTGTCACCCGAACCACCCCGTTGGCATATAATCCGGCCAATAAAATCGACGATTTAACTTGTGCCGATGCAATACCCATTTCGTAATCAATGCCCCGAATCGTGGCACCCCCATGAATCACCAACGGGGGAACCATGTCCGTAGCCGTTGCCACCCCAGACACCCGTGCCCCCATGCGAGATAAGGGATCAATGATGCGCTTCATTGGACGGGTCTGGATACTGGCATCGCCTGAAATGATGGAATCAAACGACTGGGCCGCCAACACACCTGTAATGAGGCGAATTCCAGTACCGGAATTACCACAATCCAGCTGGTGATGGGGGGCCATTAAACCCTTTAACCCCACCCCATCAATACACAACACCCCGTTTTTTAATTGGCTGTGCACCCCCAAATTCGAAAAAATATGAAGGGTATTTAAACAATCTTGGGATTCCAAAAAACCATAAAAAGTGGATGAGTTAGTCGCCAACGCACCCAACATAACCGCCCGATGTGAAATGGACTTGTCACCCGGAACCCTTAACCGGAGGGAATGGGTGGAAACAGAGGGGTTCATTACAACCGATTGAGTCGACGTCACAATGTGCCTTTCTTAAGCATAGCATCTAAATAATATAATGAAGGGTTATATCACACGATAAAGCCACAGAAAACCCGCATATTAACCCATCTTACTACACCACCTTTTAATGCCGCACCCCATATTTCAAGCCACACTGGCATTGTTACATTAAATCATCATCATCAATCCGCCGAATAATCGGTGAATTAGGGGTGGAATACATGGGGGGAATTAAGGTAAAGTGTAAGGGTTTTCAAAGAACCATGACTGCCATTTATAATGCAATCGTGACATTACCGGTATCAAATGAAAGGATCGTGCACTTATGACCAAGCGTATCGCCATTAATGGATTTGGACGAATCGGACGGAATATATTTCGAATTATTCAGCAAACGGCTTCTGATATTGAGGTGGTAGGCATTAATGATTTAACGGATGCCAAAACGTTGGCTCATTTGCTGAAATATGATTCTGTTCATGGCCGATTTTCGGGTTCCGTGAGTGTTCAAGACAATGCAATTGTTGTAAACGGAAAACCAATCCCCGTATTTGCGATTCGGAACCCATCTGAATTACCATGGGCGTCACTGAATGTGGATGTTGCGATTGAATCGACGGGTATTTTTACTGCCGCCCAAAGTAGCAAAGGTGGTTACACCGACCATTTAACCGCTGGCGCCAAAAAAGTCATTTTAACAGTGCCCGCTAAAGATGACATTACCACAGTGGTATTGGGGGTCAATCAAGGGGTCATTTCCCCCTCGATTCATGCCTATTCCAATGCCAGTTGCACCACCAATTGTTTGGCTCCATTGGCCAAGGTGTTACATGAATCGTTTGGTATCGTAAAAGGTATTATGACCACCGTGCATGCGGTTACCAATGACCAACAAATACTCGATTTGCCCCATTCCGATTTGCGCCGTGCGAGGGCTGCTTTTTCTTCCATCATTCCCACCTCAACGGGTGCGGCCAAGGCTGTATCGTTGGTATTGCCAGACCTTGCGGGGAAATTAGATGGTATCGCCATGCGTGTCCCCGTTAGTGATGGATCGGTGGTGGATTTAACCGTGGAATTAGAAAAACCCGTTACCAAAGAGGGTGTCAATCAAGCCGTTAAAGAGGCAGCGCCAGCCACTGCGCGTAAAACTGCTCGAGGCGCACCGGCTCCACCACATCCACAAACTTCCAATCCGGCATCTCGAAGTACCCGGAATCCGGATAGGCGGTCAGCGCTCCCTTGAAAC
>SXXA01000126.1 GCA_005791325.1 Actinomycetota bacterium
CGCTCAAGTAACTGCCGAATCACCTTCGACGAAACCCCTGCTTTTATCAAATCATGCCGACTTCGAATGCCATTCCGTAAGCGGTACTGTTGAATCAACATGGCATCTTCTCGCCCCAAACGAAGTTGTTTGATTAAATCTGGTACTGAATATCGGTTCAGCCATGACATTACCAATGGGTCCAATTCAATATTGGGGGAATCTGGTGAATGGTCGACGCTTCGTTTGGCTCGCCTTGCTGGTTTTGGTGAAATTTTGGTATGGGGTATCGCCACATGATCCCCATCTTTTAAATAAGCAGCCAATTTAACCTTGGTGGTATTGGCACCCGCTAACTGACCCCCAGCCAATTGAAGCAAATCAACAACGCGACTACCCACCGGCAATTGGTACAAACCTGGACGATATACCGCCCCCCCAATGCTAACGGATAGGTGTGCCACCCTTCCTTCAGGGATTCCCCTCCCATTCACAAACGGTGCCGGATCCTCTTCCACCACACCCCGACCCGATGAAAAGGGATGCCATATGGCCAATACCACCGCCAACATTCCTATCCCACCCATTACCCATGCTGTCATCCTGCCCCCTCCAAAAAATCCAATAATCGAATATCCCTCAACCATGCCACTTCATTCGGCAATACCATGGCCACGTCGATCCGCACATCATAATCATCCCACTCTGGGTGTTGGGCCAATAATTGCCCCACCGCAAGCACCAGCCGATGGGCCTTACGTTGATTAACGCGGGACCCAATCCCACTGTTACGCCCACATTTTACTTCTACCACCACTAATTGTGTGGCCGATTCAAACCCCACAATATCCAGCTCCCCACCCAAACACCGAAAATTTCGATACGCAATGTGCCATCCCTGTTGAATTAATAAATCACACACTCGCCCCTCCGCCCACACCCCTTTTTTAACGCCCACCCCTGTCGCCCCCCATTCACATCCCCCCTCGTTTAAGCGACCCGTTTCGCCAAACGAAACGAATGACGATGAATCGGCGAAGGCCCCCATTCATTCAACACCTCATAATGCTGGCGTGTACCATACCCAAAGTGCCGATCAAAACCATACTGGATGTAGTGATGGCTCCATTCCGTCATCATCCGATCACGGGTTACCTTGGCCACAATCGATGCCGCTGAAATACAAGACACCCAAACATCCCCATCCACAATGGGGGTTGCCCGACCCTGTAACGGGCGTGGAATTCGATTGCCGTCCACCCACACCCACTCCGGTGATTGGGGGAGATGGTCAACCGCTTGTACCATGGCCATCATGGTGGCTTGCAATATATTCACTTGGTCAATCATATCGTGCCCAATGACCCCAATCCCCACTGTTGCATGGGCCATAATCCAGTCAAATAACCCCACCCGTCGATGGGCGGAGATGGCTTTTGAATCGTGGAACACCGGCCACGGTTTGGGCCCCAATACCACGGCTGCTGCCACAACCGGACCTGCCAATGCCCCCCTGCCCGCCTCATCGATGCCAGCTACCCCAATTCCCACTGCTTCAAAACCAAAACCGCATTATGCCCCCCAAACCCAAATGAATTGGAGATGGCCACCCGAATGTCGCCTGTCGCCCCCTGGTTAGGCAGATAATTTAAGGTACAATAAGGGTCCGCTTCATGATAATTGATGGTGGGATGCATATACCCTGTTTTTAAAGATAACACCGTGGCAATCGCTTCAATGGCACCCGCCGCACCCAATAAATGCCCCGTCATGGATTTGGTTGAATTAATAAATAATTGACTGGCGTGCTCACCAAATACCGCTTGAATGGCCTCGCTTTCATTTCGATCATTTAATTCAGTGCCGGTGCCATGGGCATTGACATAATCCACATCCTCAGGGGATATACCGGCCGATTGCAAAGCGGCTACCATGGCACGCTGCGCTCCCTCACCCGCTGGTGCAGGCGCCGTAATGTGATATGCATCCCCACTAGCCCCAAACCCGACCACTTCAGCATAAATGGTGGCTCCCCGAGCCAAGGCATGCTCCAACTCTTCAAATATTAAAATACCGCTTCCCTCACCCATAACAAAGCCATCCCTTGTTTTACAAAATGGGCGACTCGCCGTGGCGGGGGTTTCGTTGCGCTCAGACAATGACCGAGCGGCACTAAAACTTGCCATGGCCAAGGGTGTAATACTGGCTTCGGCCCCACCTGTAATCATGGCAATAACGTGTCCTTGCTGAATTAATCGGTAAGCATTACCCATTGAATTAGAAGCCGAAGCACACGCCGTTACCGTACACGCATTGGGTCCCTTGGCCCCTGTTTTGATGGCCACCAACCCAGCGGCCATATCTGGAATCATCATGGGGACCGTAAATGGACTAACCCGAGTGGGCCCCTTTTGTGACAACGCAATGGCCGTTTGCTCTAGTATTTCAATCCCCCCAATCCCCGACCCAATTTCAATTCCCACTTTCTCTGCAATCGGCGCAATATCCAAACCCGAATCAGCCACCGCTTCCAAGCTGGCTTTTAATGCCAACAATATAAACCGAGACGTTCGACGGGCTTCTTTTTTGTCCACAATGGTTTCGGGATCAAAACCCCTCACCTCACCCGCAATTCGAGTCGGAAAATCAGTGGTATCAAAACAAGTCACCTCTGATACACCTGATTGACCGGCTTTTAACCCGTGCCAATAATCAGAAACCGAATGACCAATTGGCGTAATTGCCCCCATTCCCGTAATAACCACTCGCTTCTGATTCATTGCACCCTCTCCTTGTATAGCTCCGTCGTGAACGGCTCATCCCCCATCACGAGAAGGCCCCAAGCCCCCCCCTTTTTTGTTAAAATGACTGACCCTTGGATGACAATCATATCACAGTGACCCCTAGCAACTTATTTTAAGTTACCTACGATATAATCCACTGTTTTGACAACGGTGGTTAATTTTTCAGCATCTTCATCCGCAATCTCTGTTCCGAATTCTTCTTCTAATGCCATCACCAATTCAACTGTATCGAGGGAATCAGCGCCTAAATCATCCGAAAAAGATGCCTCATGGGTTACTTCATCTTCCGACACACCCAATTGATCCACAATAACCGAACGAACTTTTTGAAACACATCATCTTTAGAATACGACATACTGCTACCTCCGTTTAATAATGGTCTAATTAGATTGGCATCCCACCATCAACACTCACAACTTGACCTGTTATGTATGCTGATAAATCGGATGCTAAAAAGGACACAACCCCTGATACATCGTTTGCTGTACCAAGGCGCTTCAAGGAAACGCCTTGGATTATAGTATCAAGTTGATCTTTCGGTAAAGCATGCGTCATATCGGTTTCAATAAATCCAGGGGCAATGGCGTTGCATCGAACCCCTTTTCCCCCATATTCTTTCGCCACCGACTTGGTTAATCCGATCACGCCCGCCTTGGATGCTGCATAATTGGCCTGCCCCGCATTGCCCCCAACACCAATCACCGATGAAATATTAATGATCGAACCAGATTTTTGTTTCATCATGGTTCGAATGACCGCTTTGGTTAATACAAAAACCGATTTTAAATTGGTGGTTAATACCACATCCCATTCCGCCTCTGTCATACGTAATAACAGATTGTCTCGGGCAATCCCTGCATTATTAACCAATACATCGATTCGCCCCATTTGTGATACGGCTTCCTTAGCCAATGCCTCAATACTGTCCGATTGGGCCGCATCAAACCCAATTCCAATTGCGCGCACACCCCACGTTTCTCCCACTTGGCTGGCCACCTGTTGGCATACTTCTTGCTTGGTAGCGGCAATCACCACGTCATATCCCTCTGAGGCCAACTGGTTCACCACTGCCAACCCAATACCACGCGTGCCGCCCGTTATCAACGCAACCTTAGACATGTTGTAATCCTCCTGAAATCAACCGTTGCCAATCCAATACACCTTGTTCACTGGCTATACTGGTTACGGGAAATGTTGGCTGACACTTTTTGCATAAGCCTGTTAATACCGCACCCGGACCCACTTCAATAGCCCGATCAACCCGTTTGGCCAACCATGCCACCGTCTCCACCCAGCGAACACTAGATACCACTTGCAACGGCAAATTAGCCGTCAACTTGGCCCCATCCTCTTCCGGCTGGGCCGTCCGATTTAATACAATCGGCACATTTGCAATACCCAACGGATGATTCACTAGGTAATCAGATAAAGCATGTTGGGCTGGTAGCATATATGGTGAATGAAAAGCCCCGCTCACCGGCAAGGGAATCATTTTACCCCCCTGTTCTTTAATGAGGGGGGCCACCTGATCCAATGCTCCTTTGTGACCCGATATCACAATCTGAGAGGGTGTATTAAAATTAGCCATGGTCACTTGCTCGCCAAATGGGCGCAGCAGGGTGTTCAAGGCCTCCTCCGACACCCCCATCACTGCAGCCATTCCGGTGGTATGGGGGGGACTTGCATTCGCCATCGCCTCCCCACGAACTTGAATTAAGCTTAAAGCCGATTCAAAAGACAAGGCACCCGCTGCATAATAAGCCGTCAATTCACCCAAACTATGCCCTGCCACATAATCGGGCCGAATCCCTTGGGCATGTAAATGATCTAAAATAACCGCAGACATTACAAAAATAGCCGGCTGGGCACGGCTGGTTAGGGTTAGTTCCGACTCAGGTCCATCATGAACCAAATGGTAGAGCGAATACCCCAACAATGATGCCGCCTGCTCCCAACGTTGTTTCGGGTCGCTCCCCAAATCCCGATTCATCCCCACTTTTTGAGACCCTTGGCCCGGAAAAATAAACGCCACTGATGAACTGGTCATGTTTCACATCCCCATTCAAAAATTGATACTCCCCAAGTAAAGCCTGCCCCAAAACC
>SXXA01000127.1 GCA_005791325.1 Actinomycetota bacterium
ACGCACGAGCCGTAATCACCAAACGAGCCAATGCCGTAATCCCCGTACTATTTAAAAACAAGACATCAGACATCACCAAACGAACCGAACCAGATGATTCAATCATATCTTTAATGGGTGCAAAAACATCATCATAATGAATTAAGGACGACAATCGAAATGCACCCGATAATCGAATCGTATGACCATCTACCCTCAACTCATAATCATCTAATTTCAACATATTGCCGAACCCTCCTCTCTATCGCCCCCAACTGTGATTGTAATTTGGCATAACGAACTTTCAGTTGGAATCCCTCCCATACGTGCTTGTAATATAACCGGATAATCATGACAAATACCCATTAACCCCATTTTAGAATGGGGGCTTTTTGATGTGGCTTGTTTGTATAAATAGCGAATATACCCATTTGTGTTAATCGTGTTTCGAACAAAACGAATAAAATTCAATGTGCGTTTAGCTTGAATTTTAGTGGACCAATTTGTAATTTTAGCCTCAAACCCATTGGACGTCACCCCCCATTGAATTCGAACTGGCAATGAGTCCATCACAGAATATTTCATCGCATTTTCAATCAACTCATTAAGAACCGTGGACACCATTGTGGCAGAGGAACCACCCGTTAATCCCATAGATCGGGTAAGCTCGTTGGCCATTTTGCCACAACAAGACCAATCTTGAATGGCCTCTGACGGGTATACCACCATGGATTGATACATCATTTTCGTCTTACCTCAGCACGCTTTACCACTGTGGATGGCGATCCCATATCACCCAATACAGCCATTGCCTCAATAACATAGGGATCGCTCACCAATGAATTGGCCCAATTATCTTGGTCTTTTTTTCGGTCGATATCCGTTGATTTTGGATGGAAAAAGGAAGCCGTAACTTGAGAAGGCGTCACCTTAAATTGATCCAATAATCGGGCGTCTTGTTTCACTTGTTTTTGTTGCATAATGGCCTTTTCAGCATTTAAATACGAAACGGTTTGTTTTCTGTTTTGTCTATATCGGGTTAAATAATCAGACAAAACCCCAAATGCTGACGATTGGCGAATCCGGATTTTTGACAACTCCTGTAATGAATCTAGTTTAGACGGGTGATGCCATTTGATAAACGGCTGAGACAAGGTAGAGGTCCATCCCAAAGCGTAAGGCAACTGATCTTCTCCAACATCCAAATAATCTTCGGTTTGTGGCAATATAATATCTGGGATCACCCCTCGAAATTGAGTGGATGCACCTGTAATCCGGTAATACTTTTGATTGGTTACTTTAATGGAACCCATCCCCTCGCCAGACAAGGTTAATAATTGTTGAACGGTTCCTTTCCCATATGTGTGTTGGCCGCCCACAATAACCGCACGACCATAATCTTGTAGAGCACCCGCCACAATTTCTGAGGCCGAGGCTGAAAAGGCATTCACCAATACCACCAAATTGCCCGAAAATACGACTCCAGATTCAAAATCTGAATAGGCAAATCGACGATTGAAACGATCACGCACTTGAACAACGGGCCCTGAATCAATGAGCAATCCCGTCACTTTTACCGCATCATCCAACGCCCCCCCGCCATTATTTCTCAAATCCAATATCACCGATTGAATACCCTTCGATTCAAATGCAGCCAAAATAGTTTTAATATCATCGGCCGCATTTTTGGCGTTGGAATCATTAAAATCCCGATAAAAACTAGGCAAATAAATATACCCAACTGGTTGACTATCTTTGGCTGTAATAACCGCTGACTTAGCATGAGATTCCTCTAGCTCAATCACATCTCGAGTTAAGGTCAAAACGGACACTTTGCCGTCGGGACTTTTAATGGTAAGACGAACTTCAGTTCCTTTTTTTCCTCGAATCACCTTCACCGCATCCCCCACCGTGGCCCCCACCAAGTCAACCGTACTTCCATCGGATTGGGTGACTTTTAAAATAATGTCTTGGGCGTTAAGTTGTCGCGATCGAGCGGCGGGGCTACCGGGTACAATCCGATTAATTTTGATAAAGCCGTTATCTTCTTGAAGTACCGCCCCGATTCCCTCTAACGATCCTTTAATGCTAATGTCAAATTCGTTGCGTTCTTCAGGTGCCATATAGCCAGTGTGGGGATCGAAAGCGGCGGCCATACAATCAATTAATACCTGAATCCGTTTGTTTAAGGTTTCGCCTTGTAATCGCTTAAAATAATCATTGAGCTGGGTTTGCGCCTTTTGTCTAGCATCCAGTTCAATTTTGGGGTCATCCACACTGGGAATGGGATTGCCAGATGGAATGGAATCAAGGGCCATCATGGCATTGGTTAAGACATGATGTTTGGCGAATGTTTGCCATTCTTTTCGGAAACTGGTGTCAGAATCGGGAGGGGTACGTTTATCATAATTGGTTTCAAGGGTATCTTGAGTGGTAAAATTTTGTGTCACTTGCATAGTGGCGCTGACGATTTGTTGGGCCTCTTTTAATCGACTGGTCAGAATATCGTGTGCCAATACAGCCAACTGGGTATTATTCTCGGCCACCGCATCATCCAGTTCTAATTCATAGGCACGCAAACGCTCCATATCCATCTTAGTAAAGAGCCGTTTACCGGGATCCAACCGTTTAATAAATAAGGCAAACACTCGTTTTGAATAGTCATCCGTTAATTCTTGGGGATCCACATGGGTTTTTAAGATCGTGGAAATGGTTTCGGACATCGTTCGGTCGGGAATGTTTTGAAACGATCCGAGTACGGCGATCGAGGCTACCCCAATTAATATAATAATTCCCCAAAAAAGTTGTTTTGTTTTCATCATTCGTCTCCAATGTTCCAACATATTACCGGATTATTTTAAATCAAACAGCAGTAAATGAGCTTGCTTAAGCACCATGATATTGAGGCAATCCATATTTGATACCATCATGGCGTCCCCTGTAGTAACCAGTTGACCAGCCATTGACACCCATCCATCGATAACATGTAAATATACAGCACGTCCCATTGATAGTGGCCATTCAATCGAGTGTTGGGGCTGAAAATGACCCATCATAATGGTGGCATCTTGATAAATCGGCATCACATTTTCGGTTGGATTCGGGGAGGCAATACATTGCCATGAATTCATTGGGACCTGAATAGGGGGAATCGACGAATAACGGGGTAGACTATTTTTTTGTTGAGGCATGATCCAAATTTGGAGTAATCGAAGGGGGGTATCACCATGGTTCATTTCGCTGTGGGTGATGCCGGAGCCAGCAGAAATTAATTGACAACCCCCAGCCGAAATGGATTCTGAAAAGCCCATGCTATCTGAATGGGTGACGGAGCCTTGAAGTACAATGGTTAGAATCTCCATATTTTCATGCCCATGGGTGGGGAAGCCCGAATGGGGGGCAATGGTATCATCATTTAATACTCGTAATGATCGAAAGTGAATAAAGCGGGGGTCATAATATGACGCAAATGAAAAAGAGTGGGTGCTACTTAACCATGAGTGTTGGCTAGATCCACGATCTTGAGCATGACGTAATTGTAATTCCATAATCAACCCTTTGTACAAGATAGTGGCAATAGAAGTAAGACTATAACGATTATTTCCCTTTTTTTAAATTGCTTACACCTAATTGAAT
>SXXA01000128.1 GCA_005791325.1 Actinomycetota bacterium
GCGAGAGTTTGATATTTTAATTAAAGATCAACATTTGGATCGAATAAAAGTGAGAGTCAAACCATTTGTATTACGACGAGAAAAACGGGAGGTTCTACATTCATTGCCAGAAAAAACGGAGATATTGGTTAAATGCCCATTGTCATCTTCACAAGCGCAACTATATAAAACCATTTTAGAGGCGGCTAAACGTGGCATTCGAACATCAACCGGAAAAATCAGCAAATTAAATGTTTTAACCTCATTATTAAAGCTCCGACAAGTATGTTCCCACCCCAGTCTATTGGAAGAGCTAGCCCATTTAAATGCCGATTCCGCCAAATATGATATTGCCATTGAAAAGATTTCAGAATTAGTTGATGAGGGGCATAAAGTGGTGGTCTTTTCACAATTTACCAAAATGCTGGATCTCTTTGAGAGCTGGTCTCAATCGACAGGTATTTATTATGAGCGAATTGATGGGGGGGTAACAGGTAAAGCGCGTCAAGATCGGGTTGATCGCTTCCAACAAACCGATCAGGCGGGTGTTTTTTATATTTCATTAAAGGCAGGGGGGGTCGGCATCAACTTAACCAGTGCGGACTATGTGATTCATGTTGATCCTTGGTGGAATCCTGCGGTAGAATCGCAAGCCACTGATCGGGTTCATCGAATGGGACAAACCAATAAAGTATTTGTGTATAAACTCATTGCGGAGGGCACCATCGAAGAAAAAATTGCGTTGTTGCAAGAACAAAAGCGCGAATTATTAGCCCACCTCATTGACATCGATTCACTGGCTGAAAAAGACATTCAATTTGATGATATTCAAGCCCTTTTATTAGAAAGTTAAGAATATGAAATGGTCTCAAACACTTATCCCCACCCTTAAAGAATCGCCCTCTGATGCTGAAATAGCTAGCCATCAATTAATGGTTCGAGCTGGCCTCATCCGAAAGGTGGCATCTGGCGTCTACACCCTGCTACCCCTTGGGTTGCGTGTCATTCGAAAAGTAGAGGCCATTATTAGGGAAGAAATGGAAAAGATTGGTGCCGTAGAAGTGAGTATGCCCATGGTGATTCCAGCATCATTATGGCAAGAATCGGGTCGTTGGGAGCACTATGGGCCAGAGTTACTTCGATTTTCGGATCGTCATGATAACCCCTTTTGTATGGGCCCCACCCATGAAGAAGTGGTGGTTGATTTAATTAAACAAACCGTCAAATCATACCGTCAACTGCCATTAACCGTCTTTCAAATTCAAACCAAATTTAGAGATGAAATTCGTCCCCGATTTGGCCTGATGAGAGCCAGGGAATTTAGCATGAAGGATGCCTACAGCTTTCACGAAACCGAAGCCAGTTTAGATGAAACCTACCAAGCCATGTATCGTGCTTATTGTGCAATTTTTGATCGATGTGGCCTTGCCTACCGAGTGGTAACCGCAGATAGTGGTAGCATTGGCGGGGATGTGTCGGCTGAATTTAGCGTGCTAGCTGATACGGGTGAAGATGCCTTGGTGGTTTGTACCCAATGTGACTATGCGGCCAATCAAGAGGCGGCCATTTCAGCGCCTCCCCTACCCTCCTCCGCACTGGATGAACCCATGCAACTTGCCCACACGCCGTCTAGACAATCTATTGATGATGTGGCCCAGTTTTTAGAATGTTCGAGCCATCAGATGATTAAAACCATGGTTGTCATTCAATTGGAGACCCAAGCCATATTTTTGGCGTGTTGTCCTGGTAATCGGGAAATTAACCCCATTAAATTAACCAAAGAAATTGGCCCCCACGAATGGATGACACCTGAAATGGCACGTCAGCACGGGATTGTGATGGGTTATGTGGGTCCTGCTCATTTTCCGGTTAATGCCACTATTTTGGTGGACCAGCATGTTTTATCCATTCAATCGGGGGTAATGGGTTCCAATCAAGTCGATCATCATTATATATCCGTCAACCCTCAGCGTGATTTACCGGCTCATCGGGTGGTTGATATTACCTCATCTTTGACGGGTGATCCCTGCCACCAATGCCATGGGCAATACCGTGTCATTCGTGGAATCGAAACAGGCCATATTTTTAAGCTAGGCACCACCTATTCAAATGCCATGGCGGCTTCATTTGCAGATTCTTCTGGTAACACCCCATTTTACATAATGGGGTGTTATGGGATTGGGGTGGGTCGCACCGTAGCCGCCGCCATTGAGCAACATCATGATGCGAAAGGCATCCTATGGCCCCCATCGATTGCGCCTTACATGCTCAATATTGTGGTTAGCCAACCGTCTCAATCCGATTTAATAACACTAGCCCATCAAGTATCGGAGGAGCTGATGGCCAATGGCATCGATTCCATCATTGATGACCGATCCGATTCAATGGGGATTAAATTTAAGGATGCCGAATTGATTGGGTTTCCGTTTACAGCCGTCATCGGAAAATCGTATTTAGAGTCAGGAATGATTGAATTAAAATATCGAAAAACGGGTGAAACACGCCATTGTTTACCATCGGCTGTGTTGGTTCATTTAAAGGAGTGGCAATCATCATGGTAATACCCAGTATTATATTCTGCTTGGTGCTGTTGGTGGGGTTGGGGAATGCCCAGTCTCCGCTATCCCCTCCCCCGTCTAGCGTTTTTCAGCAAGCCACCGAAACATTTGATGACCACCCCAACTTGGATGTTGAAAACATCGTTATTGATGATGAATTAGATTATTTGGCAATCCGTCAATTTATTACCCGTTATTACACCCGAACATCGTCGGATGATACCGAACGAATTGCCCGACGATTGGTTCAGTATGGCAAAGAGAACCAAGTGGACCCCAAATTAATTGCGGCACTAATGGCGCGTGAAAGTTCCTTCAATCGTGAAGCCATAAGCGTAACAGGAGCCAAGGGTTTGGGACAAATTAAAGATTTTAACTTTAGCAGCTTACAAATTACGGATCCATTTGATATTGATCAAAATACAAAAGGAACCGTTACATATATGAAGCGAATGCTAACCCGATGGCGAGATGATTCCAAACGAGTATCATTGGCATTGGCTTCTTACTTTAAAGGGCACAACGCCATTGCTCGCTCAGAAAAACGGGTTGATGTTACAACCAAACGATATGTTCGGGATATTTTAGCCCATTATCAAACCATATTAGCATTGCGTGGGACGTTGGCTTACCACCCATGATTATTCCTGGGTTTTATATTAATGCAGTTGAAGCGGGCTTCAAACCCAATCGGCCTGATTTGGGTTTAATTTATATTCCAGATGCAGTGGGTTCGGCTGCTGTATTTACCACCAACCACTTTAAAGCAGCCTGTGTACAGGTTACCCAATCGTCTATGCGTCGCCATATTACCCGTGCCATATTGGTGAATGCAGGGAATGCCAATGCGGCAACTGGTCGAGAGGGGGTGCAAAATGCCAAGCAATCGGCAAAATGGGTTGCGACTGCGTTGGGTCTATCCGCCGGAGAGGTGGCATTGGCCAGTACGGGGGTGATTGGGGTGCAACTGCCCATGGATATCATGAAATCTGGTATTTCGATGATTACCCATCATCCCTACCAAAATGACATGGAACTATTTTCTCGAGCCATTATGACCACTGATTTGGTACCCAAAATGATTCATGAAACAATAACGTATCAAGATCGCTCTGTTCAAATTTTGGGCTTTGCGAAGGGTTCGGGCATGATTGCGCCCAAGATGGGTACCATGCTGGGTTTTATTCTTACCGATGCACCCATTCCAAGTGATGGGTTGTCCTCACTTCTGAAAGAGGTGGTGGCCGATACATTTAATGCCGTTTCGGTTGACACCGATACATCCACCAACGACATGGTAATCGCCGTGGCATCTGGCAAAAGTAGTTACCCAACCTATCAGGCGGAGGCTTGGGGCGCTTTTAAAGATGGCTTTTACCGTGTGTGCGAATCGTTGTCTCAACAAATTGCACGGGATGGTGAAGGGGCAACCAAATTATTAACGGTTCATGTAATGGGGGCTTCATCTAAACATGATGCCCTGTTGGTGGCCCGATCAGTAGCAGAATCGCCTTTGGTTAAAACGGCGATTCATGGGGCTGATCCGAATTGGGGTCGCGTGGCCATGGCAATCGGAAAAACCAATGCTAAAATCAACCCCAATAAGGTGGATATTCAATTTGGACCCCACCTGATTATGAAGGGAGGGGTTCCCATTGCGTGGGATCGAGAGTTGGTTATTGGGTATTTACAAGGCGATACGGTAACCATTTCAATTCACTTAAATGTTGGCAAAGAAGCCGCTCGCCTATGGGGGTGTGATTTATCAAAAGGATATATTGAAATTAATGTTGATTATACTTAGCAGGAGATGACCATGAGCAAGCCCTCCCCAAACATTGACCATCTGATTGAGGCCTTACCTTATTTTAAAAAATGGTCTGGACAAACCATTGTTATTAAATTTGGTGGTTCATTAATGGAGTCATCTGATACCCTATCGTCTTTTGCATCCGATATTGCGTTATTGCGTTACATGGGGGCATACCCCATTGTGGTGCATGGGGGAGGTAAGCGAATTTCAAATTGGATACAAAAACTGGGGTATTCATCCCAATTTGTGGATGGGCTTCGGGTTACAA
>SXXA01000129.1 GCA_005791325.1 Actinomycetota bacterium
AAAAACAAGAAATTAGAGGACGTTCGTAAAAAGGCCAAAAAAGAGGATGAAATCCGTGCCTTTATCACCAAAACCGAAACAGAATTGAAGCCCAAACAGGAAGAAATATTGCGTTACGAGCAAGAGCAAAACCGCAAAATTGCCGCCAAAATTTTTGAAGTGTCTGAAGTGGTGGCAAAAAAGTATGGTGTGGATACGGTTGTGGACAAGCGAGCGGTATTGGCCGGTGGTTATGATATGACCGATGCGGTATTGGCCGAACTAAATAAAACCAAATAGTGCATTGCAGCTTGGTGATATTGCGACACTAATTAAGGGGGAATTAACCGGTGACCCATCACGACTGATTGGGTCGCTTGGTTCATTGGGGGATTTAGATGGTGATTTAACCTTTGTAATGGATCGGTCCGCCTTAAAACAACGGCGCCATATGGATTCCCGTGCGGTGGTTACCACGGTGCCGATTGATGGGTGTGACTATATTTTGGTTGGGAATGCCCGATTGGCCATGTCACAATTGATTCCATGTTTTTACAATGTGGATGATACGGGTTTGGGTGGTTCGGGTGGGGCGGTATCTCGATACCCAAGTGTGGAATGGGGGTCTGGGGTGTCGGTTGGAGCCAATGTGGTAATAGGGGAGGGTGTGTCTGTGGGGGATCGCACCATCATCATGGCGGGGGTTGTGATAATGGGGGGGGTGCGGATTGGGTCTGATTGTGTGTTGTATCCGGGGGTTGTGTTGTATCCTCGTACGCAATTGGGAAATCGGGTGCGCATTCATGCCAATGCGGTGATTGGGTCAGATGGATTTGGATATGTGGGAGAGGGGGCCAATCGCATTAAAATGCCCCATGTGGGGCGAGTTGTATTGGAAGATGATGTCGAACTGGGAGCCTGTACCTGTATCGATCGATCGGTGTTGGGGGAGACCCGTATTGAAACGGGTGTAAAATTGGATAATTTGGTGCATGTTGCACATCATTGTCGGATTGGGGCACATACAGTGGTGGCCTCCCAAACCGGTATGACAGGGGGGGTTTCTATTGGCGAGCATGTGCAAATTGGGGGGCAAGTTGGGTTGTCGAACACTGTAGTGGGGGATCGGGCTGTGATTGCGGCTAGGGCAGGGGTTACATCCAATGTGCCGTCAGGTGCGGTGGTGTCTGGCTTTCCCGCGTGGGATCATCGACTCGAATTGAAAAAAGAAGCCTGGATGAGGCGTACAATGACTAGGAGTGTGTAATATGTGGCGTAAAATCAGTTTGCTGGGTATGGGGCTAGTGGTTAGTGTTGTAATGGGTGGGGGAGTGATGGGTGCGGCTTCGCTCAATGGGCCTAGTGGGTTGATTTTAATGCCAACCGCTGAATCCTTATCGTACATGCAATCTGAATTGGCTGTGGATTATCGGTTTGTAGGGGAGGCACAATCCCATTCTATTAAATATAATATTGGAATTGCCAAAAATTTGGAGTTAGGTGTATTTGGGGGGACGGTTCCCGCCGAGGGGTATTTTATTAACGCTAAGTACTTTTTAGTGGCCGATGCCCAACGGTTGCCGTTGTCGTTGGCTTTGGGCGTTCAAAATGTGGGCTCTAAAACGGAATCGAGTGTGTATATGGTGGTGTCAAAGCGATTGGATCCGTCTTTTGGTTTGCATGGTGGTTTTATGGGGGTGTTTACCCCGACGGAGGTGCGCCCTGAAATGATGGCAGGGCTGGAATATATGATGAATGAAAAAGTGTCGGTTGTGGCGGATGCTATGACGGTGAACAAAAAAGTATGGGTGAATGCAGGGGTACGGATTGAGGTGTTGCCAGCATTGTTATTGCGGGCATCGGTTCTTGATTTAACCAAATCATCGGATACATCCAGCATGACGTCTGTTGGTGCTAGTTATACCATTTTTTTGTAATGCTTGATCATCCCTTGTTGTCTTGGATTGCAGGCTTGCAGGATTACCCCACATTGGTGGTTGGGGATGTGATGTTAGATGAATATCATTGGTGTAGTGTGAGTCGAATTTCTCCGGAAGCCCCCGTGCCAGTGTGTAAGGTTGAACGAACAACCGTGGCTCCCGGTGGGGCTGCTAACGTGGCCCAAAATATTGTCACGTTTGGGTCGCCCGCACATTTAATGGGTATCATTGGTAAAGATGGGAGTGGAGATCGGTTACTGGCTGCGTTGTCGGAGGGGGGTGTTTCAACCACTTTAATGAAGCGCTTGGGGGATCGCCCCACCATTTTAAAATCTCGGATTGTGGCCCATCAGCAACATGTGGTACGGGTGGATCGGGAAGATACGAACCCTATATCCCTTGATGTGGCGGCACAATTATGGTTAACCTATCAGTCGATGTTGGCGTCGGTTAAAATGGTGGTGATTTCGGATTATGCCAAGGGAACACTTACCCCCAAGTTAATTCATAAAATGATAAAGGGAGCCAGAGAGTTGGGAGTGCCGGTGGTGGTGGATCCAAAGGGACAAGATTATCATCCTTATCGAGGGGCGACGATTATTACCCCCAATTTTTCTGAGTTTTGTGCGGCTATTGGGCAAGTTCCACATTCGGAGGAAGCCATTGAGAAAGAGGGCTCAAAATTATTGAATCGGTTAAAGTTGGATGCGTTATTAATTACACGATCTGAAAAAGGAATGACGTTAATGACCCCCGATCAAAAACTAGATATCCCGACAGAAGCCATGCAAGTGTACGATATTACCGGTGCGGGTGACACCGTTGTGGCCATTTTGGCGGTTGGATTGGCCAATGGGATGCCCATTGAATGGGCGTGTCGATTGGCCAACGCGGGGGCGGGGGTTGCGGTGGGCCGACTGGGGACTGCGGCTGTGAGTCGGGCTGATTTAGAACAATCCTTACGTAATGCCATTGCGGGATAAGATCATGACTTGGGCGGAAGCCCTTGAATGGCGAGCAAGACAAACCATGACGGTGGTGTTTACCAATGGTTGTTTTGATTTGTTGCACCCTGGGCATGTGCTGTATTTGGAGCAAGCGAGGGCCTTGGGGGATAGCCTGGTGGTGGGGGTTAATGCGGATGACAGTGTCAGACGATTAAAAGGACCAACCCGCCCGATTCAGGCTCAGCATGCTCGGGCTACGGTATTGGCGGCTTTGAATTCGGTGGATGTCGTGGTGATTTTTGAAGAAGATACCCCGATTGATTTGTTACAGGTTTTGCAACCCAATATTCATGTGAAGGGAGGAGATTATCAGGTTGAAACCTTGCCTGAATATCCGGTTGTGAGTGGTTATGGCGGGCAGGTTGTCATTGTTCCATTTGAAGCCGGGTATTCCACATCCCATTTGGTTTCCCGTATTTTAAATCATCATGGTGCCTAGTTCATTACGGGAGTGGGTAAAATCAAAGGGGACTGGTGCCACGATGGGGCGATCTTTAACCGATGAGCAAGTGGCTGTATTAACCCATCGATTGGCGGATGAATCGGAGCCCATGCCCATGCGAATGACCTTGTTGGTGGCCATGCTGATGTTGCCGCCATCCCCTGCGGAATCAGATTGGGTGACCCACGTTCGCCAAGCACCTGAGCAACTGAGTGAGCCTTTACGATGGGTGGTTACGCAACGTTATCCATCCCCATTGGCTGCATTGGCGGGACGTGTGATAGCAGGGCATGATTTAACGGAGGTTGAGGCAACCCGGGGGTTTGATTCTCTATTTTTAGATGAGGATTGGTCGATTAAGGCGGCTTTTTTAGAGGCATTGCGCTTAAAACGTGAGACCCCTACAGAGAATGTGGTTGCGATGCGGGCGTGTTTGCAACGGGCGTCGTATCAGTCCGTTGATTTGCCGTTGATTTTGGATTTGTCCTATCCGTATGATGGATTAAATCGAACCCCTTATTTGGCCCCATTTGTGGCGGCGACATTGGCCGCATGTGGGGTGCCGGTGGTATTACATGGGGTTCCGGAGGGGTGCCCCAAAAATGGCGACAATACGCATCGGGTGTTGACTCGAGCCAACCTACCCGTTCCAATGTCATGGGAAGGGGTGTTAAACACCCTGCATCATGCGGGATGGACGTATGTGGATCAATCGATTGGGTGTCCGGAATTATCGGCTTTGCATGATTTGCGTGTGGCAATGGTAAAGCGGCCTGTATTGGCCACTGTTGAAAAGCTATTGTTACCGCTACGGGCGAAAAAAACCATGTTGGTTACCAGTTACACCCACCCCCCCTATCGGGAGAAGATGTTGGGATTAATGGCACGGTTGCCACTGACTGGCGGATGGTTGGTGAGGGGGCAGGAAGGTAGTGTTCAATTGCCCTTGGATCGGCGATGTCCGTTTTATTCATTATTGGGTGAGTTGGGGGATGGCTTTATGTCGCCGGATCGGCTTGGGTTGGCGCGTGTGGAAAGGGAAGAGGAGCTCAATGTACAGAATCCCGTGGGGGTATTGCAGGATGAGGGGCATCCTTGGCGGGCCTTGTTGCGATGGCAATGTGTGATGTGGGTGTCTCAGCTTCAGTTGGATGGGGATGCGGTGTCGCGAGTGGATGGTGTTTTACAATCGGGCCAGGCATGGGAGTGTTGGACCCGTTTTAGTGAGCAA
>SXXA01000010.1 GCA_005791325.1 Actinomycetota bacterium
ACTAAACTCGAGATAGATTGGGCTGTATTTAAGCATGTCGCTCGGTCCCAGTTTGTGGCATACATTTTCATGTCTAGCACCCATCTCGCCATTGTCTAATAAGTACTAATTCGGTATAACCTGCTCATGCACCAATTAACCATTCGAAACATGGCAGTTGTTAAAGATATGGTCTTGGAATTTGATTCTGGCCTAACGGTTATTACCGGAGAATCAGGCGTTGGTAAATCCATTATTGTGGATGCCATTTCACTTCTGTGCGGTGGCGCCGCTTCGGATGATATGATCCGTGCCAATGAATCCATGGCGTTTGTGGAAGGCATTTTTGATCGACATGCCATTCCGGGGGATTGGTCTCGGTTTGGGGATGATGCCCAACTAATTATTCAGCGAAGTATTAAAAAGAAAGGGGGGCAAGCTACGATTAATGGGATGGCGGTCACACTTAAAGAATTACGGGAATATGGCCGTGCTTGGGTGTCGATGGTGGGGCAACACGATCAATTGGCGTTGTTTGAACCGGCCACCCAGCTGGCCATTCTCGATCAGTTTGAGCCACATCTGGTGACCCATTTGCAACAGTACCGTGAGCTGTTTAATACCTATACCGATATTCATCGGGCTTTAGCTGATTTACAACGCCAATCCGATGATGATGACCAACAATTGGCATTTTTAACCCATCAACTTCAAGAATTAAATGATATAGCCCCACTCGAGGATGAAGATATAACCCTTCAAGATCAAAAACGGGCACTGGGCATCAAAATTCAAACCAAATCAATGATTGGGGATGTGATGTCACAAGTATCGCAAGTGATGGCTTCGATGGAATCGGTACAGCGGGCCTTACAAAAATGTCCGTTTGAAACCCCTGCCTTGGATGGCGTCATCAGCACGCTTGATACGATTGCCACCCAATTGTGGCATGAATCTACTGCGGTGCAATCCATTTCGGATCGTGATATGGATCAAATTGAAACTAGGTTGGATGAGTTATTTAAAGCCAAATCAAAATACAAAGTATTAACCACAATGGCGTTGGTGGAAAAGTGGAAGTCGATACAATCTCGATATGATGCCCTAACCAATCGGGATCACCATCGGGGGGATTTGCAAACCCGATTGGCTCAGGTTGAAACCGAATTAAGGGAGGCGGCCCAAACCATCCGTGAGTTGCGTCATCAAGTGGGGGCCACCATGTCCCAGTCGGTGACCAATCTGTTACATCAGTTGGGGTTGCGACACGCCCTTTTTTCGTGTGAATGGCAATCAATCTCACCTCAATCAACGGGGATGGATCGGTTGGAGTGGGTATTAACAGTGAATGCAGGTGAGTCGCCCAAGCCCATTCGAAAAGCGGCCTCAGGGGGAGAATTGTCGCGGGTATTATTGGCGATTCACACGGTTTTGGTATCTCATCATCCCATGCCGGTATTGGTATTTGATGAAATTGATACAGGGGTAGGTGGAATGAGTGCCATTCCGATTGGGGAACTGTTGACCCAATTATCCAAGCAGGCCAATGTTATTTGTGTAACCCATTTGGCCCAGATCGCCCAATTTGCAACCCATCACATCCGGCTAGAAAAATGGGTAGAAGGGGGGGTGACCATTACCCAAGCAACTCGGTTATCACCTAAAGATCGACAAGGGGAATTAAAGCGAATGGTGGGGGGTGATGCCATTTTAAGTAAATTAATGGTATAGCGGGCACGCAGTGCCCGATTGAGTTTACCCCTCGACTAAGGGCATCGCCCTTGGGAACCCAGAATAAGGGGGGCGGAGCCATTGGAACCGACATACCATGGGGATGCTTAAGGGGCTTGCCCCTTAAGGCGGGCATGGGCACGCAGTGCCCGCCACCTGATACCAGTTATAAATTGACCAACCCCCCTCCTCACGCCATAATACCCCCATTATGATTACACCTCGACATCAGTTAGAATCAATTCCCCCCTATATCCCCGGATTATCCACCCAAGAGGTAATGAATCGTTTTAACCTGTCATCCGTTATTAAATTAGCCTCCAACGAAAACCCCCTCGGTTGTCCTGTTCCCCCCCATATTTTCGCCGATGCCATTCGATCCGCCCACCAATACCCGCATTATACCACCGGCCTCATTGACCAATTGGCTCAGCACCATCAGGTGTCGCCCCATCAATTGATATTGGGTAATGGGTCGGATGAAATTTTGCAGCTCATTGCATTGTCTACACTTAATCCCAGCGATTCAGTTCTAACCGCATTACAAACCTTTTCAGAATACCGATTTTCGGCCGCGTTGGCAGGTGCCCCTTGTTATGAAATCCCCTTACGCAACTACCAATATGATGTACCGGCCCTTTTACAAGCCCTGAATCCCACGACCAAATTAATGTATATTGCCAATCCCAATAATCCGACCGGAACCATTTTAAATCGATATGATATCGAAACCCTTATGAACCGCATTCCCCCTTCCGTTTTGGTGGTATTTGACCAAGCCTACGATGCGTACGTCACCGACCCCCATTGGATGCCCCTTTCTGACTTATTGGCTTACCCCAATGTGGTGGTGACTCGTACCTTTTCCAAATTATACGGATTGGCAGCTTGCCGAATTGGGTATGCCATTTCAAGCCCTAGTATCATTCAACTGATTCAAAAAGCCCGCTCTCCGTTTAATGTTAATAGCTTGGCCTTAATTGCGGCCCAATACGCACTGACTCAAACCCAATTTGTGCAGGATAGCCTTGCAATGAATCAAGCCGGATTGCGTTATCTAACCTCTGAATTGACCCAACGTGGGATGCTCGTGATTCCATCCCAAGCTAATTTTGTTTGCGTCAAGATGGGCCCAACCGCCAAACAAGTGACCCAAATGTTACTTGAACGAGGGATCATCATTCGTCACTTGGCTAGTTTTGGATACCCTGATTTTATTCGTATCACCATTGGGTCACTGCCCCAATTGCAATCCTTTGTGTTGGAATTGGATACCATCTTGTCGGCGCACCCATTACAGGGTTAAACTATTCATTATGATTACAAACACACCTTGGGGGGCTTGGGAAGTATTATTGGAATCACCGGAATGTAAGGTCAAACGGATTACGGTTGAACCGGGTCAACGGCTAAGTTATCAATATCACCATCATCGGCGCGAACATTGGGTGATTGTTAGTGGGGTTGCCATGGTTACCCTTGATGGAAATGAACAGATGTATACCACGGGGGAAGTGGTTAGTATTGGGTTTAAAATCCCCCATCGGGTGGCCAATCAGGGTCCCGATCGCTTGGTATTTATTGAGGTGCAGCAGGGAACCTATTTTGGGGAAGATGATATTGTAAGGTTGCAAGACGACTACGGGCGCGCCTAAGTGATGTTGGCCGTATTGGGCGCTAATGGTATGTTAGGCTCTGGCTTGTGTCTTGAATTTGCAGGCAATTGTTACCCACTTACCCGATCGCACATCGATATCGCCAGCCCCACACTTCGAAATCAATTGGATCGCTTGCCACCCATTACCCATCTGATAAATGCTGCGGCTTACACCAAAGTTGATTTGGCTGAAGATGAATCGGATATGGCCCATTTGGTTAATGCTGACGCAGTGGGGATTATGGCCAATTGGTGTCGGGATCGTGGGGTGACGTTGGTGCATTTTTCGACGGAATATGTATTTGATGGGTTGGGTGTGCATGGGTGGACCGAGTCGGATTTGCCCAATCCGATTAATGCGTATGGCCAATCGAAATGGAAGGGTGAAATGGCCATTCAATCCAGCGGGTGTGCGGCCATGATGATGCGGGTGCAATGGTTGTATGGGGAAAA
>SXXA01000130.1 GCA_005791325.1 Actinomycetota bacterium
CCTACCCCGCCTCTAAACGCGTGTATCAACTCGGCACCCTACCGGGTGTCCGTGTCCCCTTTCGCGAAATTACCCTCTCAGATACCACCCTAAATGGTACCACCTCACCCAACCCCCCGTTACGCGTTTATGATACCAGTGGCCCTTATGGCGATCCATCTACCCCCATTACCATCCCCAACGGCTTACCCCTCCTTCGCAATGACTGGGTGGCCCAACGTGATGTAACGCATACACCCCAATCCAACCGCCCATGTTACACCGGCAAAACACCTGTCACCCAATTGTATTATGCCCAACAAGGCATTATTACACCCGAAATGGAATTTGTGGCCATTCGAGAAAACCTACCCGCTGAATTCGTGCGATCCGAAATTGCCAGTGGAAAAGCCATTATTCCAGCCAATATTAATCACTTAGAACTTGAACCCATGATCATTGGTCGTCAATTTAAAGTCAAAATTAATGCCAATATCGGCAACTCTGCCATTACATCCAGTGTTCAAGAAGAAGTGGATAAAATGGTATGGGCCACCCACTGGGGTGCAGATACCATTATGGATTTATCCACCGGTGCCAACATTCACCAAACCCGTGAATGGATTTTACGCCATTCCCCCGTTCCCATTGGCACTGTCCCGATTTACCAAGCCCTCGAAAAAGTGAAGGGGCAACCCGAATCCCTCACTTGGGAGTTGTTTCGTGATACCATTATTGAACAAGCCGAACAAGGGGTTGATTATATGACCCTCCATGCCGGCATCCGATGGCACTTTATTCCCCTTGCCGCCAAACGTCTAACGGGAATTGTGTCACGAGGTGGGTCCATTATGGCCAAATGGTGCATGGCCCATCAACAAGAAAATTTTATTTACACCCACTTTGAAGAACTGTGCGAGATTTTAAGTTATTACGATATTAGCATTAGTATGGGCGATGCCTTACGACCGGGTTCCATCGCCGATGCCAACGATGATGCCCAATTCGCTGAATTAAAAACCTTGGGTGAATTAACCAAATTAGCTTGGCAACATCATGTTCAGGTGATGATTGAAGGACCCGGTCATGTGCCCATGAACCTGATTCAAGAAAATATGACCAAACAATTGGAATGGTGCCACGAAGCCCCCTTTTACACCCTAGGCCCACTCACAACCGATATCGCACCCGGTTACGATCACATTACCTCTGCCATCGGTGCCGCCATGATCGGTTGGTTTGGCACCGCCATGTTGTGCTACGTCACCCCCAAAGAACATTTGGGATTACCCAATCGTGATGATGTTAAAGCCGGTATTATGGCCTATAAAATTGCAGCCCATGCTGCTGATGTGGCCAAAGGACATCCATTGGCCCAACAACGAGATGATGCCTTATCCAAAGCCCGATTTGAGTTTAGATGGCACGACCAATTTAATTTATCCCTCGACCCACACACCGCCCTTAGCATGCACGATGAAACCCTTCCCCATGATGGGGCCAAGGTAGCCCATTTTTGTTCAATGTGTGGACCCAAATTTTGTTCCATGAAATTGTCGCATGATATTCGCAATTTAAATCCAGATCCCGTTTCAACCTAGCCCACCATGCCAACCCCCCATCACTGTTTCATACTATCTCATGATGGGGGGGGTCATCTTCTCGCCGACACCCTTATCCAACAATTGACCCCCCACACCCCATTCATTCACATCACCCACCACCAATACCCCCAACTGGTGGGTGTACTCGATTGGCTCCATGCCATCCGCCCCATTGCGAAGGCGATGTTACAATGCCTGCGTTATTTTAAATTACATCGACCAAAATTGGTGATTTTGGTGGGTTCAGGATGGGGTTGTCAACTGGTGGGGATGGTCACTAGTTTAATGGGAATCCCCAGCATGATTTATATTGGCGATTGCCATACCCAATGGGTGAGTGAATCAAGAATGGCCCGTTATTTTCGGCGATCACTTAAGGTATTTGTAACGACCCACGATGAATATGAATTTGTACGCCGTTGGGGCGGACGTCCCTGTATGATCGATCACCCATGGCTGAACATCCCACCAACCGACCCGCCCCTATCCAAATGGGAATTTTGTAATCGGTACCAACTATCCAACACCCGCCCCATGGTGGGGGTCTTTCCGGGATCTCGCCGACATGAACTTTGCCATCATTTGCCCCTAATGTGTGATGCCATGGCCGATCTACAACGTCAAATTGATTCCCTTCAAGTCCTCATTTCAGCCCATCACCCAACATGGGTTGAATGGATCCAAACCATGGCAGCGCGTTCGGGGCTAGAAGCAACGGTTGTCACCGACCCACCCCCGACGTGGATTCCGCATTTGGATACCTCGTTATTACGATTGGGTGGGATTTCGTTATGGCACATGCGCTATGCCAAGCCTCATGTCGGTATCTATCAGTTATCCGATTGGTCGTATTGGGTCACCCGATGGTTCTATCGGGTGGGAATGCGTCGCTTGCAAGTGGTATCGCACCCCAATGTATGTTTAAAACGTCGTGTGGTACCCGAATTAATTCAAGAATATGCCAATCCCATGACGATTGCTAAATCACTGATGCCATTGTTGTCGAATCGAAAACGAACCGATAGTATGGCCCAAGAATTAGAAAAGGCACGTATAACATTGGGTGATGGCAACCGCTACAATCCAGTTGATGAGATAGTGGGTTTCTTTTATAAACAAGGGTTATTATTCGAATCAGAGAAAGAGGTCACATGATTGAATCCGTTTTGTTCAAATCGATTGATTGGGTAAGTCCGACTGGGATTCGAACTGGCGACATTTTGGTTGAAAGGGGTAAAATTAAACAAATTGGATGGGATTTACCCGAACATGCCGAGGTGATTATTCATGAAAAAGGACTATGGCTCATTCCGGGGGTAATTGACCCACACGTTCATTTTAGAACCCCCGGATTGGAATGGAAAGAAAGCATCGAAACGGGATCTAGAGCAGCAGCAGCAGGGGGGGTCACCACATTTTTTGACATGCCCAATACCATTCCACCAGCCACAACAGCCGCCGAAATTGCCAACAAAAAAGCCATTGCATCCGCCACATCCCTCATTCATTACAACTTTTTTATCGCTGCCACGGCGGATAATTTGGATGAGGTTAATCAGGTCCCCAATGTACCGGGTCTTAAATTATTTATGGGTAGCACAACCGGTGACTTGTTGATGGATGGATATGACGCCCAAGATCGTTTATTTGCCAATGGAAATCGATTAATTGCCATCCATGCCGAAGACCAAACCCTCATCGATCAAGCCCTGGCCCAAATTAAAGACCCCATGGTTCACGATCATCCCCG